>JBCNPG010000571.1:0-2573 GCA_039593445.1 Pedobacter sp. | reverse complement strand
TGTTAGCCAAGCGCTAACCGTCAATTGACAATTGCCAACTCGAATTATTTTTTTCTGATCACAAACAGTCCGTCGCGAACCGGGAGGATTAATTTTTCTACCCGCTGATCCTTCGCAACTTCGTCATTAAAATTACTAATGTTTTTGGTGTCTTTGTCTTGTGCGCCACCCAACACTTTTCCACTCCACAGCACATTATCCACAATGATGATCCCACCTGGCCTCACCCTGTCAAAAATGAGGTGATAATAAGTGCCGTTGTTCTTTTTGTCGGCATCAATAAACACCAGATCAAAAACCTCGTTTATATGCTGGAGGCTTTGTTGGGCATCGCCGATAATATATTTGATCTTGGGGTTTAGTGGCGACTTGGCAAAATTGCCACGTACCATGTCTTCCAGTTCGGCATTGATGTCGAGGGTGTAAATGAGGCCGTCTTCGGTTAATCCTTCGGCCAGGCACAAGGTGGCGTACCCCGTAAAGGTGCCTATTTCCAAAATCCTTTTGGCATTAACCATCTTGCTTAACATGCTCAGTACGCGACCCTGGTAATGCCCGCTCAGCATGCGCGGCATCAGTACTTTGAGGTTGGTTTCGCGGTCTATGTGTTGCAAAAGCGCGTCTTCGGGCTCTGCATAGGTTAACAAAAGGCTTTGTAGTTCTTCGCTGATCATTGTGCTTATAAACGGTGTTGTTCCATAAAATATTGCAGAATTATGGTGGCCGATATGGTATCTACCCGCTCCTTGTCGCGCCTATCGCTTTTTTTAAGCCCGCTTTGCATAATGGTTTGGTGAGCCATTTTCGACGTAAAACGCTCGTCGACCCAATGCTGCGGCATGCCGGGAAAATTCTTCTTTAAAATGGTAGAAAAGCCTTTTACATGCTGTGCCGATTCGGAGGGCGTACCATCCATTTGCTTGGGGTCGCCTAGTACAAAAGCTTCTACCTGCTCGCGTTGCAGGTATTTTTTCAGGTAGTCTACAATATCCTTGGGGTGAACAGTATCTAGGCCTGTTGCAATGAGCTGCAAAGGGTCTGTTACGGCAATGCCGATACGTTTGGTGCCATAATCAAAAGCTAGGATACGTGCCATGTTGGGGCCAAAGATAGCGATTTATCTCGAGAGCGCTTGTGGAGCCATTGGCGATGGCCCAAGAGCCTTACTCGGAAGTCTAAGCCTATCCAATGGATCGTCAGCCATTGACTATAAACTAAAGACCTCCGAACTCTCCCTCCTAGGTTCCCGCCCTGTTCATTTCGTCGCTTGCCCCGCCGGCAGAACGTTTGGCTGCTTTTAGGGGTTTGCCAAAACGATAGCTGAATCCAACATTCAATACTTGGGTATCTCGCCATAAAACGAAGTACTCGTTGGCGCCCGGAAAGTCGGTCAGCCCCTCCATCGATTGGGTGTGGAAAATATCGCGCGCCGTAAGCCTCAAGGTGCCGTTGCCCTTGAATAGGGTTTTAGCCAGTCCCGCCGATACCTGCCCGGTTGGCGAAAGCAACTCCTGTAAATCGTTGCGCGCCTTGGTGGTATAAAAGCCAGAAAGCTCTGCATTAAGCGTTTTGCTGACCCTGAACTGGTTGTTCATGCTGTTGTGCAGTTGCTTGACCGACGATTGGTAATTTACGTTCTGGTAGCCGCTCAGCTTTTTGTAATTGAAATTGCTCTGTGCGGTAAGCGACCACCATTTAAACGGCGATACCTGAAGTGTTACGGCCACCCCCAAATTGTGCATCTGCCCTACGTTGCCATCGGTGTATACCAAAATGTCGTCGCCTTCTGATAAAAACAATTGCGAGAAATAATTTTTGATACCACTGTAGGAAACCGCCGTAGTGAGCAGGTTTTTGTACGAATGGCTCAGCTCGAAGTCCCAGGTGTATTGCGGCAAAAAGAACGGATTGCCACGTTGATAGGTGTACTTGTTGATGATAAATACAAAAGGATTCAGTTTTTGGTAAGGCGGGCGGTCAATTCTGCGGCCTGTGGTCAATGTAAAGGCGTTGGCCGAATCGGCTTGGTAAGTGAGATAACCCGAAGGGAAAAAATCTTGGTAGGTCTTGGTAAAGCGGCTTCCGGCTTTGATCGCGTTGCCCAATTGATCGGCTACATAATGCGTATTTTCATAACGTAGCCCCAACTGGTAGCTGAACCGGCCAACTTTATGCTCAAGGCTGCTGTAAACCGAGTTAATGTTTTCCTGATACTTGAAGTGGTTGCTTTTGTTAAGGTCTGCCTGCCAGTTTGCATTGCTCAACAATTCGTAGTTGGCCTGATTGTCGGTGTTGATGTTAGATGACTTAGCTCCGGCTTCCAACTTGGCGTTTTTGCCGAGCTGCAATACATAATCGGCCTTGGCCGAAAAAATATGGAGCTTGGAAGGGATGCTGCCTTTGGAGCCCTGATTGTAAGCCACTGCGCCGGTACGGATGTTGTTGAAAAACTGGTCGTTGTCGATCGAATAGCCAAGATAGTCGACATCAAAGCCAATGTCCTGCGTTTTGCTGATGTTATGGCGGGCATAAACATTAACGGCGCCATTTTTAAGGCCGAAGTCGCTGGTGCC
>JBCNPG010000570.1:0-2579 GCA_039593445.1 Pedobacter sp. | reverse complement strand
CAATGCCTTTGTTAGCTAGCTGATTTACTGGATGGAGGCCAAAGCCAAAATGGGCTAGCCTGCCTCCTCTTTTCCATTATTATTTTTAAGCCATTAGCCATACTTGCCGGCAATTGCAAAAACAATTGCCGGCTTTTTTATTGCCCCTTATTTGCGAAGCAAAAAACTCATTTCCAAACCAATAAGCTTCAAAATCATAAAAAATAAAAGTATACATTCTGATAGTTTAAAAATTATTTTAACTTTGGATACGCCCTACCTAATTGTACGTTTTACACTAAGGGTATTTTTTAATCAAATCAAAAATAAAATGAGTTTAATAATTGATGTCCATGCAAGACAGATCCTCGATTCGAGAGGCAATCCGACAATAGAAGTTGAAGTAATTACAGAGAATGGCCAAATGGGTCGCGCAGCTGTTCCGTCTGGAGCCAGCACTGGTCAATACGAGGCTGTTGAGCTTCGCGATGGCGACAAAAAGACCTATA
The DNA here is from genome assembly GCA_039593445.1 of Pedobacter sp. Lineage (GTDB taxonomy): Bacteria > Bacteroidota > Bacteroidia > Sphingobacteriales > Sphingobacteriaceae > Pedobacter. The sequence goes on along the minus strand of JBCNPG010000570.1, from coordinate 2,091 downwards.
TGGGCAAAGGCGTGTTGAAGGCCGTTGAGAATGTAAATACGAAGATTGCTAAAGCTTTGCAAGGCGTTGATGTTTTTGAGCAAAACCTGATCGACCAGCTGATGATTGATTTAGACGGCACCGAAAACAAAGGAAATTTAGGTGCGAATGCCATTCTTGGGGTTTCTTTGGCTGTGGCCAAAGCGGCTGCACAGGAAAGCAGGCAACCTTTATACCGTTACATCGGTGGGGTTAATGCCAATACCTTGCCGATCCCGATGATGAACATCATTAACGGTGGCTCGCACTCTGATGCACCTATCGCTTTTCAGGAATTCATGATTATGCCTGCCGGTGCACCATCATTTTCTGAGGCTTTGCGTTGGGGAACCGAGGTTTTCCATAACCTGAAAGCCATCTTGCACGATAGAGGCCTATCTACTGCAGTGGGCGACGAAGGTGGTTTTGCCCCTACTTTTGAAGGCACCGAAGATGCGGTAGAAACCGTATTGAAAGCCATCGAAAAAGCAGGCTACAAACCAGGTGTTGATATTTTCTTGGCCTTAGACTGCGCTTCGTCAGAATTTTACAAAGACGGAAAATACGATTACACCAAATTTGAAGGCAATAAAGGTGCCATCCGCACCAGTGCCGAGCAAGCCGAATACCTGGCTCAATTGGCGACCAAATATCCAATCATTTCTATCGAAGACGGCATGGATGAAAACGATTGGGATGGCTGGAAACTATTGACCGAAAAAATTGGCGACAGGGTTCAGTTGGTAGGCGACGATTTGTTCGTAACCAATGTTAAACGCCTGCAAAAAGGTATCGATACGCATACCGCCAACTCGATCTTGGTTAAAGTAAACCAGATCGGTTCGTTAACCGAAACCATCAATGCTGTAAGCTTGGCCCAAACCAACGGCTATACTTCGGTAATGAGCCACCGCAGCGGCGAAACAGAAGACGTAACCATTGCCGATTTGGCAGTAGCCTTAAACTGTGGCCAAATTAAAACCGGCTCGGCCTCTCGCTCAGACAGGATCGCCAAATACAACCAATTGTTGCGTATTGAAGAAGAATTGGGTTCGGCTGCCCGATTCATCGGCAAAGATTTCAAATTCTTGAAAAAATAAGCAAATCTATAGCCTCTTTAAAGGCATAAAAAACGCCCGGTAAGTTTTACCGGGCGTTTTTTTGTTTCCATTATTTCAAAATCCTGCCGATCAGCTCATCCAGTTTTTGCGCAGAAAGCGGTTTCGGAACATACATTTCGGCTGTTTCCGACCATTGTTTTTCCATGGCAAAATAATCGGGCAAAACAACCTCTTTGCCATTCAGCAAACTTCGTTGGTAATCAACAAACGCTTTCCAACGGGCCAAATACAGTGAGCCCAACAAACCGTTCCACTCTTTGTGCGCATAATCGCGCAGGTCTGTCTTCGGATAATCGCCGCCCCAATAGGTAATTTGGCTTTTCGCATTTTTGAGGGCATTTTTCCTCTCCAACGGATCTTTGCCAGCCATAGCGATAGCTTGGTTCAGCCAACGATTTAGCGTAAAAAACCGGTTGTTGGCCAACAGCGAATCCTGTTGCAGGATCAAGCGCAGGAATTGTTGGCTACTTTGTTCGAACTTGGCTTTGTCTTTTTGTTCAATGGCTTGGCTCAACTGCTGATAAACCGCCAACGAACGGTTAGACAAAACCTGTCGCACCAAGTCGATGCGGTCGACCCGATAGGTTTCGCTCCCTTTAAAATTTGTCTTTGCGGCATTAAATGAGCGGACGGCATCCTTAAAAGCCAGGGTGTCATAGTTGCGTGTTACGGTACCCCAAGAAGATACGGTTTTGATGCCAAGCGCCGGCCTGGCACACAGCAAGGATTCAGACGGCCCTTCCTGATAACCTGAAGGACTATTGTAAGCGGTTGCCAATAATTGTTGCCAAGCTTTTTCAAGGTTGGCATCGCCTTTACCATAACGGTATTTTTGATAGGCCCTCAGCCAATTGGCTACATCTAATTTTTCTTGGGGCCCGCCCACCTCCAGCATTAAATCATCAGCTACGGGATTGTTATAGATGCCCTCTGGAATAATGGCTACACCGCT
>JBCNPG010000057.1:0-10191 GCA_039593445.1 Pedobacter sp. | reverse complement strand
CCTGGGCGCTACGGTATTGTTGGCCGAGTTTCCGGAGTTGTGTGGTGCCGAACAGAATATGATCGACCGGACCAAAGATGAAGCGGCGGCCAAAAAATTCATGAGGTTGATGGGCGCCTATAGCCAAGCAGCAGAAAATGCAGGCTCGGGTTTTCACATGAATCCCTCGCCTGGCAATATCAAGGATGGCCTAATTACCGACGCCATCAAAAGCAACGGCGCCGCCAAAAAAGGAGGCACATCGCCAATTGAAGATGTGTTGGATTACACCGAGCCAGCCACAAAGCCCGGCTTGAACTTGGTTTGCACACCCGGAAACGATGTCGAAGCTACCACCGGCAAGGCCGCCTCAGGGGCAACCCTCATTTTGTTTACCACCGGACTAGGCACACCAACCGGCAATCCGGTTTGCCCGGTTATTAAGGTGGCCACCAACAATGCGCTCGCCAAACGTATGGCCGATATCATCGATATCAATACCGGATCGGTTATAGAAGGCGAAAAGACCATTGAGCAAATGGGCGAAAATATCCTGGAGTACTGCATCAGAGCGGCCAGTGGAGAAATCATACCCAAAGCGGTTTTGCTCAACCAAGATGATTTTATACCTTGGAAAAGAGGGGTATCTTTATAACGGAATTTAATAAATATTTACTGATGAAAATTATACAAGCTGTACATTCAGACGATTTCAAAACTTATCAGACCGACAAGATCAGAGAGCGTTTTTTGCTGGATGGATTAAAAGAAAAAGACCAGGCGAATTTTGTGTATTCGCATTATGATAGGATGGTTACCGGTTTGATTACGCCGGAAAAGCAGACCGTAGCCTTAGGCAATTATGATATTTTGCGTGCCGAATTTTTTCTGGAAAGACGCGAAATGGGTATCATCAATGTAGGAGGCGAAGGAAGCATTACTGCCGATGGGCAAACCTACAATATGGCTAAGCTCGATGGTTTGTACCTGGGCAAAGGCGTAAAAGAGGTAAGTTTTGCGAGTAAAGATGCTGGCAATCCGGCCGTTTTTTACATTTTGTCGGCACCGGCACACGCGGTTTACCCAACTACCTATGTACAGAATAAAGAAGTGTTCTCTGCAAAACTTGGAGCCGTAGAAACAGCAAATGAGCGTACCATTATGCGTTATATCCACAAAGACGGCATCCAAAGCTGCCAGTTGGTAATGGGGTTGACCATCCTTTCAACCGGAAGCATTTGGAATACCATTCCGCCGCATACGCACGACCGCAGGATGGAAGTGTACTTCTATTTTGATGTTGACGACGACCACCGCGTTTTCCATTACATGGGCGAACCCCAGGAAACCCGTCACATCATCGTAGCCAATCACGAAGCCGTATTGTCGCCAACATGGAGCATCCACGCTGGCAGCGGCACGAAGAACTATAGTTTTATTTGGGGCATGGCTGGAGAAAACCTCGACTATGCAGATATGGACACCATTGCAGTAAAAGACATTAAATAATGGAACAATCATTTTCTTTAAAGGATAAAGTAATCATCGTAACCGGAGGAACCGGTATTTTGGGCAATTCATTTGTAAACGCCATCGTAGAAGCAGGAGGAACGGTTGGTATTTTAGGCCGCAACGAAACCGTGGCCAACGAAAGAGCCGATGCCATCAACAAAAATGGCGGCAAAGCCATAGCTTTAATAGCCGATGCCATGGACGAAACGCAGTTGATCGCCGCCAGGGAAAAAGTTTTGGCGGCCTTCGGAAAAATTGACGGTTTAGTTAATGCCGCAGGTGGCAATATGCCCGATGGCGTGCTGCAACCCGAAGAAAGCGTTTTCGAAATGAAAATGGATGGCATGAAAAAAGTGCTCGACTTAAACCTTTGGGGTACCTTGATCCCAACCCAGGTATTTGGACAAGCCATTGCCGCAACCGGAAAGGGCAGCATCGTCAACATTTCGTCAATGAACTCTAAAAAAGCCGTAACAAAGGTGTTGGGCTATAACATGGGTAAAGCGGCTGTGGATTGCTATACCCAATGGTTTGCCGTTGAGTTGGCCAATCGTTATGGCGATAAAATCAGGATGAATGCCTTGGCACCTGGCTTTTTCCTCACCGAACAAAATCGCAACCTGTTAACCACGCCTGATGGCTATACGCCGCGTGGCCAATCGGTAATCAAGCAAACGCCGTTCAAGCGCTTTGGCGATCCAGACGAGCTTAAAGGCGCATTGGTTTGGTTGCTGAGCGATGCTTCGAAATTTGTAACCAGAGCCATGATCTGTGTGGATGGAGGTTTCTCTATTTTCAGTGGCGTGTAGCTGGCTGGACACAGCCATCGACTGCCAACCCTCGACAATTAATCCCCTGATCTCCGATTTTCGAAATAATGGACCATAAATAAAATAGCGTGAAGAACTTTTTAGACGATAATTTCTTATTGCAGACCCAGACGGCTCAGATGCTTTATCATGAGTTTGCAAAGCAGATGCCGATCATAGATTATCACAATCATTTAATGCCCGATCAGATTGCTGCCGATCAGAATTTTGAAAACATTACCCAAGTTTGGCTCTATGGCGATCATTACAAATGGCGGGCTATGCGTGCCAATGGCATAGACGAATACTACATTACCGGCGGTGCTTCAGATTTCGAGAAATTTGAAAAATGGGCCGAAACGGTTCCCTATACCTTGAGAAATCCGCTGTATCACTGGACCCATCTCGAGTTGCAACGCTATTTTGGTATCCACGAAACGCTGTCGGCTGCCAATGCCAGAAAAATATACGACGAGTGCAATGCCAAGTTGCAAACCAAGGCTTACAGTGTGCAGGGCTTGTTGCGCATGATGAATGTGAAAACGCTTTGTACAACCGACGATCCCTTAGATACGTTGGAATATCACCAGCAACTCAAAAACAGCAACTGCGATATCAAGGTATTGCCTGCATTTAGGCCAGACAAGGCCATGAATGCCGATGATATCGTTGCCTTGAATGCGTATATCGACAAATTGGCCGATAGCAGTGGGAAAGCCATTGCCGACTATGATAGCTATTTGGCCGCCCTAAAAGCTCGTCACGACTATTTTGCCAGCAATGGTGCATCGGTTTCAGACCATGGCTTGGAGCAGATTTATGCCGAAGACTATACCGAAACCGAGGTAAGGGCCATTTTTGCCAAGATCAGGACCAAGCAAAACCTGACGATGGAAGAAAACCTGAAATTCAAATCGGCCATGCTCTTCAATTTTGCGCTGTGGGATCACGAAAAGGGTTGGGTACAACAATACCATTTAGGCGCATTGCGCAATAACAATAACCGCCTGCTTACTTCTTTGGGACCTGATACAGGTTTCGATTCGATTGGCGATTTTGTTCAGGGCAAACAATTGGCTAAATTCCTGAATAAGTTGGATTCGGGCAACACGTTGGCCAAAACCATTTTGTATAACCTCAATCCGGCCGATAACGAACTGATGGCTACCATGATTGGAAATTACAACGATGGTACGGTGGCAGGTAAAGTGCAGTGGGGGTCGGCTTGGTGGTTTTTAGACCAAAAAGATGGAATGATCAAACAATTGAACGCTTTGTCTAATATGGGCTTGGTGAGTCGTTTTGTAGGAATGTTAACCGATTCGAGAAGCTTCCTGTCGTTTCCTCGTCACGAATATTTTAGGCGCATCCTTTGCGATTTGTTTGGCACAGATGTAGAAAACGGCGAATTGCCAAATGATAAAGCCTGGTTGGGAGAAGTGATCCAGGCCATTTGCTACAATAACGCTAAAACTTATTTTAATTTTTGATATGGGCAAGGTACTGAGCTTCGGAGAATTGCTGTTGCGGATTTGTCCTGATGGAGATGGACAGTGGCTAAAGGAGAACAAGTTGCCGTTTTATGTGGGCGGTGCCGAACTTAATGTGGCTACGGCTTTGGCTTTGTGGCAGGTGCCATCGGCTTATTTCACGGCTTTGCCGGCAAACTTCATGTCAGAGCAGCTCATAGGCTATATGCAAAGTTGCCACATCGATACCTCACGGATTCACCACGGTGGCGATAGGATAGGACTTTATTACCTGCCCAAAGGCAAGGATCTTAAAAATGCCGGTGTAATTTACGACAGGGCCAATTCGGCATTTGCCATGCTCCAAACCGGGACAATTAACTGGGATGAGGTACTCGAAGGCATCAGTTGGTTCCATTTCAGCACCATTTGTCCGGCACTGAGCCAAGCGGCCGCAGATGTTTGCCTCGAAGCCGTTAAGGCTGCAAGCGAACGAAACATCAAGATCTCCGTCGATTTGAATTACCGGGCCAAGCTTTGGCAATATGGCAAACAGCCAGCCGAAGTGGTGCCTCAACTGGCTCAATATGCCGATTTGATCATGGGCAATATCTGGGCCGCCAATAAGATGTTGGGGATAGGCCTGCCCAACGGCATAGAAGAAGCCGACAAGGAAGCTTTGTTGGCGCAAGCCCAAAAAACTTCAGCAGAAATTATTCAACAATATCCCAAATGCCAAACGGTAGCCAATACTTTCCGTTTCGATTACCTTAAAGGCATTCAATATTATACTACCTTGTACGCTAATGCACAGCTGTACGTTTCAAAAGAATACAAATCGGCCGAGATATTAGACAAGGTAGGCAGTGGCGATTGCTACATGGCGGGCCTTATTTATGGCTTCTACAACCAAAACGAACCACAGCACATCGTCGATTTTGCTACGGCCGCGGCCTTCAATAAGCTGTTTATCCTGAGCGATTGTACCACGGCCACGGTAGCTGCAATTGAACAAACGTTAACCCAACATCAATTCCAATAAAGATGAAAAATAAAGAAACCGCTATACAGGCCATCAAAACCCAGGGATTGTTGCCGCTTTTTTATGATAAAGATGCCCAATTGAGCTTAGACATTATCCGTACCCTTTACCGTGCAGGTGTGCGGGTTTTCGAATATACCAACAGGGGCGAAGCCGCGCTGGAGAACTTTAAGTTTCTTAAAAAAGCGCTTCAAACCGAAATGCAGGATTTGTTTCTGGGCATCGGAACCATTAAAAACGTAGACGAGGCAAAAGCTTTCTTGGCAATTGATGCCGATTTTGTGGTTTGTCCGGTAGTGGATCTGGAAGTAGGCCGATTGGTTCACGAAGCCAACAAGTTATGGATCCCGGGCTGCATGAGTCCGACCGAGATCAATTTGGCCCATCAAAACAAGGCAGGGATCATTAAATTGTTTCCGGCCAATATTTTAGGGCCAAGTTACCTGTCTTCCATCAAAGAGCTTTTCCAAGGGCAGTTATTTGTGCCAACAGGCGGGGTAGAAATCGAAGAAAGCAATATCGACAGCTGGTTCAAGGCGGGCGTTTGTGCCGTAGGCATGGGCAGCAAGCTGGTGAGCAAGCAGATTTTAGAAAATAAAGATTACGAAACCTTGTTCTCGCTGACCACGAAAACCTTGGCCATCGTCAATAAAGTAAAACCGTAACCAATATTGGTGTTTACTAACAATCAATAAACCAAGATCAACCAACATAAACCAAATATCAAATGAACCAAGTTAAAATCGGCAATTACAGATGGACTATTTGCGCACTGTTGTTCTTTGCCACCACCGTAAACTACCTCGATAGGCAGGTATTGAGTTTGTTAAAGCCCACTCTCGAAGAACAATTCGGCTGGTCAAACAGCGATTACGCAGATATCGCTGCGGTTTTTCAGTTTACCTATGCTATCGCCATGCTATTTGCTGGCCGTTTTGTAGATAAATTGGGCACCAAGTGGGGCTATGGTATCGCTATCGTCGTATGGTCAATCGGGGCTATTATTCATGCCTATGCCATTAGTATTGGTGGCGGTTTGTCGTCGTTGTTAACCACTTTGGGATTAACAGCCATTCCGGTTTCTATTTTGGGCTTTATGTTTTCAAGGGCTGTTCTGGCCATTGGCGAGGCGGGCAACTTTCCTGCCGCCATTAAGGCTACGGCCGAGTACCACCCTAAAAAGGAGCGTTCTTTGGCAACCGGCATTTTTAACTCGGGAGCGAATGTAGGAGCTATTTTGGCGCCGATTTCGGTTCCGTGGATTGCTTCGCATTGGGGCTGGGAAACCGCTTTCGAAATTATCGGGGCCATTGGTTTCTTGTGGCTGTTCTTCTGGCTTATTTTTTATGAAAGCCCAGAAAAACAAAAAAGATTAAGTGCTGCAGAATTGGCTTATATCAATAGCGATGAAGAACAAGTTGTTGATACTGGAAAGCAAGAAAAAGTGGCCTGGCTAAAACTGTTGGGCTATAAGCAAACCTGGTCGTTTACCATTGGTAAATTCATGACCGATGGCGTGTGGTGGTTTTTCTTGTTCTGGTTGCCAGGTTATTTGAAAGATCAATACGGAATGAAGGGTCCAGACATTACCATTCCTCTGGCAGTGCTTTACAGCATGACCATGGTAGGCAGTATTGGCGGCGGTTGGTTTCCGAAGCATTTCATCAACAAGGGCTATTCGGCTTACGATGGCCGGATGAAGGCTATGCTCATGATTGCGGTTTTTCCATTGGTCGTGTTATTGGCGCAACCTTTTGGCCATTATTCTTATTGGGTTCCGGTGGTGCTGATCGGTATTGGTGCCTCGGCGCATCAGGCATGGTCGGCCAACATATTCACTACGGTTTCAGACATGTTTCCCAAAAAGGCCATAGGCTCGGTTGTAGGTATAGGGGGGATGGCTGGCGGCTTGGGCGGCGTGCTCATCACCAAAATTGGCGGCTGGATTTTCGATAGCTATGCCCATAAGGGGATCAGCGAATCTTTTGCCAAGTTCAAGCAGTTGGGCAATGCCGATTTCATTAACCAAATCAGCTCGCTCCAATTGTTCAGCAAGTACGGCGATAAGGTAAATCTGGCAACCATGGAGCTCAGCAAGTTGCCAACAGAGGTGGCAGACAAGGTAAAAGCAATCAACCCAGCTTTGTTCGACCAGTTATTGGCCGTCCAAAAACCTCTGGTACAATCGAATATGACCGTTGGTTATACCATTATGTTTGCCTATTGTGCCGTAGCTTATTTGCTGGCCTGGTTTATCATGAAATCACTAGTTCCGAAATATAAAGTAATCAACGACCTATAAACCATGAGTTTTCAAGAACAACTAGACCACCTTTTCCCAACGGAAGAGCAGATACCTAGTGCTTTTAAGTTAGAAGCCGAGGTGAACCAGCGAGAGTACCTTTCCAATGGCCAAATGTTGCCATGGAATGGCGATGTGCACACCGTGCTCTCGCCGGTATGCGTAAAAACAGCCAATGGTTTGCAACGAAAGATCATCGGAACCTATCCGCTTTGCGATGAGGCAGAAGCTTCGGCAGCTTTAGAGGCAGCGGTTAAGGCTTATAACAATGGCCGTGGCGAATGGCCAACCATGGGCGTTGCGCAGCGCATCGAGCATGTAGAGAAATTTACGCACCAAATCATCGAGAAGAAACAGGAAGTGGTAAAACTGCTGATGTGGGAGATCGGAAAAACCTATGCCGATTCGGTGAAGGAGTTCGACCGCACCATCGAATACATCCACGCCACCATCGATGCCTTAAAGGATTTAGATCGCCAATCGTCGGGCTTTACCATGGAACAGGGCATTGTGGCACAGATCCGTCGCTCGCCATTGGGCGTTGTGCTGTGCATGGGGCCGTTCAACTATCCTTTGAACGAAACCTTTACCACCTTGATTCCGGCCCTGATTATGGGCAATACCATTTTATTCAAACCGCCTAAACACGGTACGCTGTTGTTCTATCCATTGCTGGAAGCATTCAAAAACTGTTTCCCTGCGGGAGTAGTCAATACCATTTATGGCCGTGGCAACAAGATCATTCCAGGTTTGATGCAATCGGGCAAGATCAATGTGCTTACGCTCATCGGTTCGAGCAAGGTAGCCAACGAGTTAAAGAAGATGCATCCCAAAGTAAATCGTTTACGTGCAATTTTGGGCTTGGATGCCAAAAACGCGGCAATCATTACCGCCAAGGCCGATCTAAAGTTGGCCGTTCAGGAAACGGTATTGGGTTCGCTTTCTTTTAACGGGCAAAGATGTACCGCATTGAAGATTATTTTTGTGCACCGAAGCCTGGCCGATCAGTTTTTGAAGGAACTGAGCGAAGCGGTTGCCCAACTCAAATTCGGAATGCCTTGGCAAGAAGGAATATCGCTTACACCGTTGCCAGAACCGCATAAGCCCGCCTATTTAAAAGAATGTTTGGACGATGCCATTGCCAAAGGAGCCAAAATCGTAAACGAAAATGGGGGAGCCACCAACGAGTCGTTCGTTTATCCAGCCATTGTTTATCCGGTTACCGCCGAAATGAAATTATACACCGAAGAGCAATTTGGGCCGGTAGTGCCGGTTGTTGCTTTCGACGATTTGGAAGAACCCATCCAATACCTCATCGAATCGACACATGGCCAGCAGGTAAGCATTTTTAGTAATGATGACCAGGAGGTGGCCGCTTTGATCGATCCTTTGGTCAATCAGGTAAGCCGGGTAAATATCAATTGCCAGTGCCAACGCGGTCCAGATGTGTTTCCTTTTACCGGAAGAAAGGACAGCGCCGAAGGAACTTTGTCGGTTGTTGACGCTTTGCGTTCGTTTTCTATCCGTTCTTTGGTAGCTACCAAGCTTAACGACAACAACAAACACCTGCTCAACGAAATTATTGATAGCAATAGTTCAAATTTTTTAAGCACCAAATACTTGTTCTAATAGGTCTAAAACGACTTTTTTGATCAGATCTAAGTTTTTTTTGTGTCACATTTACACGATAAATAAAAAAAGTATGTTTAAACTTTCTTTTTATTAACCAAATGTAGTTATATTTGGGCTTACCCTTTCGGGGGTATGTTTTTCATAGGTAGATGTAGGGTCAGAAATTTATTTCTGGCCCTTTTTTATTTTGCCCCTTTAAAAGGTTGCTTTACCACAGGCGATGTTCCTTTTTCTAATGCCGGTTCATTTGATGACTCTTGCATGATTAGCTGATATTCTTTTTCTATCGTATCTTTGGCTACGTATGAGCCAGAAGAAAAAAATTGTTGTTGCCATAACCGGAGCCAGTGGCGCCATCTATGCCAAATTGTTGTTGGATAATTTGCTGAAGCTTTCCGATCAGGTCGAGAAGGTAGGAGTGGTGATGTCTGACAACGCCAAAGAGGTATGGCGATTTGAATTGGGCGATTCGAGCTACGATAACTATCCTTTTACTTTTTATCCCAAAATGGATTTCAATGCGCCTTTTGCTTCTGGTTCAGCTAAATACGATACGATGATTATCGCGCCCTGTTCTATGGGCACCTTGGGCCGTATCGCCCATGGTATTTCCAACGACTTGATTTCGCGCGCCGCAGATGTAATTTTGAAAGAAAGAAGGAAGCTGATCGCGGTAGTCCGCGATACGCCTTTCAGCCTCATCCACATCAACAATTTAAAGGCCGTAACCGAAGCCGGTGGAATCATCTGTCCGGCCAACCCTTCATTTTACAGTCTGCCTAAAACTGTCGAAGAGCTGGCCCAAACGGTAATAGATCGAGTAATTGACCTGGCTGGTCTGGAGCAGCAAAGCTACCGCTGGAACGATGTGCCTTAAACGTAAGTAATTATAACATCAACCATATCCCGTTTAACTACTATGAAAACCAAACTATTTTTGCTCCTCACTGGCTGCTGCACTTTGTTGGTCGCCAGTCAGGCATTTGCCCAAAAAGATTTTATCGAAACGCTTAAAGGAGATACCATTAGAGGGAAGCTGAGAAATGGCTTTGTGATGGGCGTAGGCCCAGCCGATGAGCTGAAGTTTAAAAAACTGGAAGATTCTAAATTTGTGACGATCAAGACGGATACGTTAAGGTCGTATTTTAGAAGTGCCGACAGTGCCTTGTTCGTGCTGATGAAGATGCCTTATGCGGAGGAAGCCAGGCTGGTAAAAAAATTAGAAAACGGAAGGATTGAGTTGTTTGAAGATTATTCGGCTTCTTCCGGAATGGTTAGCGCCACTGGGATGTATAGCGCAAGAGGCTCCATTTCTACCTGGTATGCCCGTATAGCTGGCGGACAACTGTTGGAAATCAAAACAAACGACACGGCCATCAGTGGCAACAAAAGAGAGCAGCGCGAAAAGAATCTATATAGCCTGTTAGCTGACAACCAGCAGTTGCT
>JBCNPG010000569.1:0-2593 GCA_039593445.1 Pedobacter sp. | reverse complement strand
CTTAACCGACGAAAAATATACTGAAATTATCGGCTACAACTCTATGGGCTTTAACATGAATGCGGGTGTGAGCATTAATTTTAAATAGCAATTCAGGCCTTTATCCACGCCAACAAAAAGCCCCATAAAATTGATGGGGCTTTTTTTATTTCGCCATTTGGCATTTTCAAAACTTTTTTGGGTTGATAGGAATTAGGCTTCCCAATCGCATCTCGAATAGTATCTGTATTCTTCATAGTAGGTACAGAATGGCTGCATAGAAGGACATTCCTTTAAAATGCAATTGCCACCTGGTGGACAGCCAGCACCTGGGCCATAGGGATCGTAAAGGCAAGTGCTGTAGCAGGCTTCACACGAAAAAAGGCCTCCCATAACCTGTTTCATCTCATTTCTTGATAAAGTTTTTCCGGTCATAACTTTGTGATTAATGGTGATTAATTTGGTTAGTTAATCGTAATATACTAAATCACAGTCTATTATGCAAAAGAAAAGCCTCATTGCTATTTGTTGCTGTAATCCATTTTATACTGATCCAAGTCAGGCAGGTGCTTTTTGTTGCGGTTCAGTTCGTATTCGTAAATGGTACGCCCCAGGTTTTTCATAAATGGGTAGCATAGGGTTTCGTACTCGTATTTGTTGTCGTTGTAAATGCCATCCTCGTTCGATTGCACAACCGCCGTCAGGAAAAACTCGATCTTGTTCTTGAAATCTACGAAATAGGAATTGTCGATGATGTAACCGTAACTGTCGCCGTATTTATTGAAAATCCTAATGTTTGGGTCAAGCTCGGCATTCTTATCCCGTCCATAGTACAGCATCTTGGCATAGGTTGGCCAGAATTCCTTTGGGTCGTATTTCGGGTAGTCGCTTTCTGTTGGCAACTTGCTCATGTAAGTATAAATGAGCCGGTAGTCGGCAGGCGTGAGGTTAAATCTTTCTTTGGCCGGAAATGCTTCGGGCATCATCAGTCTTTTAATCAGCAGTTGCTGATCGCCAACCGTAAAAACGTTTTTGTTGGCAAAGCTATAAGGCTCGTTTACCAGTTGCTCGTTACCGTCGATATAGCCTTTGCCTACCAGCAGATTGGTTAGGATTAGGGGATAGTCCTTTGGATCGTATTGTGCATCCTGGTGGTAAGCCAGTTTTCCATCCCTGTAAAAATCGATGGGATTGGTATGCTTGGCCTGTTCGCCACCATCGCCAATGGCCAACCTGTTTAAAATGCGGCTATGGCTCATGCCGTATTTCTTAAGTTTAGCATTGATTTCGGCCCTGCCAATAAATTCGAACAAGCGGTTAAAGGCATCGTTGTCGCTGGTGAGAAGGATTTTTTTAATGTAATGCGCAATAGAGGGTTTGCCATCAGGGGCGCTTTCGTCTTTCAGCACTTTGGTTTGGCCTTTAAAGCTGCTGTCGGTCAACATGGTCAGATCAGTGCTTATACCCTTGTCTTTCAGGGTATTTACTTTTTCGAGTGCAAAAACAACAGCAGCCAGCTTAACGGTACTGGCCGGATAAAAATAATGTTGCGGATTGAAGTTGTAGCTAAACGTTTTAAAGCTTGGCTTGTTATGCCGATCGCGATTAACCTGGGTATAGATTACCTGTACTTCGTTTTTTGTGGGATGGTTCAATATCCCCGAAAAAAGCTCAGGCTTGCTTTGCATGAGTTTTGCCAAGAACAAAGTGTCTGTTTGTTGTGCCATGACCTGGGAGCTGATGATCAATAATAAAAAAAGGGACGATAGGCTACGCATAAGCTTGTTTTTGATTTAAATATAGGGTTTTTGATCCATTTGCAAAATCGAAGGCCATGTTCAGGCAGCGAGCAGGAGATTAGGTATCGGCAATGGTCTTGCTTTCATGTTGGTTAAAGCGCTATGCTGGTTATGGAGGAATGCAAAGAGTGCTGGATCAACTAAACTCTTTTATTTTATCGATAAATAAGTTAGTTTTGTGCATAAAATAAAGAATAATGGAAAACAAGTTTAACTCGAGAACACTAGTATTGCTATTGTTTATGGTTGTCATCATAGGATTGAGGGTAATTGCACCGCTTTCTTCAGATTTCAGAGTCATTGCCAATTTTTCTGCAATTGGCGCAGTAGCCTTATTTGGCGGGGCTTATTTCAAAAATACGTTCAATGCTTTTGCACTGCCAATATTCGTTTTATTGCTGAGCGATATCGGCCTTGCGCTGGTTATGGGTAAAGACTATGGCTTTTACCAGGGATGGTATTATACTTATATCGCCTTTGCCTTAATGGTATTGGTGGGTAGGCTCTTGATTAAAAAAGTTAACATCCAAAACCTTTTCGTGGCTAGTTTGGCAGTGGTTTTTATACATTGGATCGTTTCCGACTTTGGTGTTTGGCTGGGTTCTACAACCTATCCGCAAACCTTGGCCGGTTTTTGGACCTGCCTGGTAGTCGCTATTCCTTACGAGCTCAATTTCCTTTACGGAACCTTGGCCTATACCGCCTTGATGTTTGGCGTATTCGAAAGTTTAAAAACTAAATACCCCGTTTTGAGCCTAAAAAGAGACATTGCGCATTCATAACAAATAAAAAATTCAATAGAAGCCCTTTTGTAC
>JBCNPG010000568.1:0-2599 GCA_039593445.1 Pedobacter sp. | reverse complement strand
GCCAGATCAACCACATCGAATACACGCCTGCACCAGATATCATCCACGAAAGCGCCGGACACGCCCCCATTATAGCCGATACCGATTACAACAACTACCTCAGCTATTTTGGTTCGATTGGCGCCAAAGCCATGTTTTCGAGTAAGGATTTCGAACTTTATGAAGCCATACGCAAGCTATCCATTCTGAAAGAGGCCGTAGATGCCAATGAAGAAGAGATTGCGCTTGCTGAAAAAAATCTCAGACATATTGCCGATAATATGGGCGAACCTTCGGAAATGGCTCTACTGGGTCGTTTGCATTGGTGGACCGTAGAATATGGATTGATCGGCACTTTGGAAGATCCGAAAATTTATGGCGCCGGCCTGCTCTCGTCTATCGGCGAAAGTGCTTCGTGCATGAAACCGGATGTAGCCAAGCTCTGGTACAATCTGGACACTGTAAATTACCAATACGACATTACCAAGCCGCAGCCGCAGCTGTTCGTTACGCCAACTTTCCAAAATCTGATCGATGTATTGGAAGCATTTGCCGATACCATGGCCTTTAGGCGCGGAGGCGCGGAAAGCATCCTCAAAGCAATAGAATGCAAAAACCCGAGTACTGCAGTTTACAGCTCAGGCCTACAGGTTACAGGTGTTTTTACCGATTTGGGGCTCGACCAGGCCGATGAGCTTACTTTTGTCAAAACCACCGGCCCTTCGGCACTGGCCTTTAATGGCAAGCAATTAGAGGGGCATGGCAAAGCTTACCACAAAGACGGGTTCTCTTCGCCGGTGGGCCGCATTAAGGGAACCAACAAGGCTTTGGAAGACCTCAGCGCTGAAGAATTGGCAAATTTAGGTCTTGTCGAAAACCAAACGGCCGACCTCACTTTCGAAAGTGGCATCAATGTTAAGGGGCAAGTCAAAAGCATCGTCCGCATGGACAACAAAACGATATTGATTGCCTTTGAGGATTGCACGGTAAAAGAAAGCAACGGCAATGTATTGTTTAGGCCAGAATGGGGTACCTACGATATGGCCGTTGGCGAAAAAATAGTTTCCGTATTTAATGGAGCGGCCGATAAAGATGCCTACGAAGAAATTACTTTTGTAAGCAAGGAACAAACGCATAAAACCCAATATGACGAAACCACTCAAGAGCTGCACAGTTTATACCAAAAAGTGCGCGAAGTGAGGGAAAAGCAAATCGGTTATGCCCAATTGCCTGCAATTTTCGAAGCGCTTAAGACCAAACACAGAAGCGATTGGCTTTGCGCATTGGAAATTCTAGAGATTGTTTACCATAAGCAGCTGGATGCAGAATTTGAAAAAGAGCTGAGGATCTACCTTGAAATGAAAGCCGCTACAGAAACCGAATTAAGCAAGCTGATCAACGATGGCATGCACGTTATTGCCAATCCGGTTACGCAATTAATTACCGAGGAAGACTAATTGAATAACACTTGCGAAGTTTTAAAAACTTCGCAAGTGTGCCTAACTTTAAAAAGTTTAACCCATTTAGCAATTGAACGATTAGCCCTAAAACATTCCAACTTCGCAACATTATAACCTTACAACACTCCAACTTTACAACATTCTAACATTCCCAACCCTAAAGCATGAACGTTATCATTACTGGAGCCAGCAGCGGCATAGGATTTGAAACCGCACTCGAATTTGCGCTAGATAGCAAAAACAAAGTACTGTGTATTGCGCGCTCGGCCGATAAGTTGCGCAAGCTGCACGAAATTGCTACCGGCATCAATCCCGACTGTACCTTGTTGCCCGTAGCTTTCGATCTGGTAAATGACGATTATACGGCGCTCGTTCCTTTTATTAAAGAACGTTTGGGAACAGTCGACATTCTGATCAACAACGCGGGAAGCTTGGTTAACAAGCCTTTTTTAGAAACCACCGAAGAAGACCTGGCTGTTATGCTTGAGCACAATGTAATGAGCCACTTTAAAATGATCCGTTATACGCTAGGTTTTATGGAAAGCGGCGCCCACATTGTAAACATCGGCAGCATGGGCGGTTTTCAGGGCAGCGTCAAGTTTCCGGGACTGGCTGCTTATTCGGCCAGTAAGTCAGCCCTGCATACCTTAAGCGAATGCCTGGCTTTTGAATTGGCCAATACGGGCATCAGGGTCAACTGTTTGGCTTTAGGTTCGGCACAAACCGAAATGCTCGAAGCGGCCTTTCCGGGCTACGAAAGTCCGGTATTAGCCTTCGAAATGGGCAAGTACGTAGCCGATTTTGCCAAAACCGGACATAAATTCTTCAATGGAAAAGTATTGCCCGTAGCCGTTACAACGCCTTAACGTTCAATCCACTATCCATACTTGGCATTAGTTTTGTTTCTACCAAGGAACTAAAACTAAAAACTATATGGAAACCCAAAACTTCTCCTCTACCGACGACGGCAAAGCCGCCGCAATTGTAAGTTATTTCGGCATTATTGGCTGGTTAATCGCCTATTTTGCCCTGTACAAAGACAAAGAAACAGAGTTGGCGCGCTACCAGCTTAGACAAACCTTACTGTTTGCCATCGTTTCAACCGTCCTGTATATTTTACTCTCTATCGTCTTGGTGCCAATCATTATCACAACCGGGGT
>JBCNPG010000567.1:0-2604 GCA_039593445.1 Pedobacter sp. | reverse complement strand
GGGAAAAGGAGCAGCTTGACTAATGCATAAGGCACTGCCTCTGCTTTTTCGTCGGTTACCTTTCCTGTTATTTTACTGATTTTTTGGGCAAAAGAAGTCCCGTACGCCAATAGACAGGCTATCAGCACAATTAGCTTTTTCATAATATCTAGGATTATATGCTCTGTAGAGCTTAGTTCATTTGTTGATTTTTAGAAGCGCCAGCTCCTATTTGAACTACTTGGCGCATTGAAAATTTTGTCTAAATACATTTAATAACTCTGCTTAGTGGCACAACGCCAACTAAAGGCCTTGGTTGATCCGGCACAACCATCGCCTGTTATTTAAAAAATCAGTATCAAGTCAAATGGCCTCACTGCTTTCGTTGCATAAGCTTGGCCTAAGCCCATCCATTGAAAGCAAAAATTTTATTTCTTTCTAACTGTATTAGTTAAATAATACA
The DNA here is from genome assembly GCA_039593445.1 of Pedobacter sp. GTDB lineage: Bacteria > Bacteroidota > Bacteroidia > Sphingobacteriales > Sphingobacteriaceae > Pedobacter. The sequence continues at coordinate 2,162 of JBCNPG010000567.1, read as the reverse complement.
CTAAGTTATTAATACAGGAAATAGATTCCAAATTTTGTTGCTATTAATTTGCAAAACCTAGCATATTACCCCTTTACAGCTCGCTTTTGCACTTTAGCCCTTCTTCCGTCATGATCCATTCTTTGTAGTCGCCTTGCCTGTCTTCATCGGCATTGCAAGAGAAATAGTAGAACTGCAACATGTAGATATTGTCGTTGACCAACAGGCGCGTTCCAACCGGCACTTTAAGGGTAATGTGCAATTCTTGATTCCTCCAAATGCTTTCCTTCTTCAATTGCAGCCTTGGGCTAAGCACCAGCAGCGAATCATTTTGGGTGTATTTGTAATCGATATTTTGTGCATTTTTCAAAGCCATTGAAAAGGTTTTGCCTTGCGACTCGTAGGTTTGCACCATACTGGTCTTGCCGTTATCGCTCTTCACGATTTCCAAGTGCACATTTCGTGGAATGCGGAAAGGATGGTCATCATCATTATCAACCACCACCCTGTCGCCAAAGTCATCTTTGCCAATATGGTAGGTCAAGCTGTCTTCTTTGCTAAAGATCATGCTCCTGTCTACATCGATACGGTAAGTTGGATAGCTTTTGAGCTCTGTGTTGCGCACCAATTCGGCATGCTCCTGAAACTCGGACGAAATCTTGGCGCCATAGTACACCGTTGTTGAAACACCTAGCAGCCATATGATCAACAGGGCAAAGGATACTGTTTTGTTGATAGACCTTTTATTGAAAGCTACCCTGATCGAAAACAGCACCAAAGCCAAAATAGGAATGAACAAACTGACAAAGGCCGCCAGCATGAGTTCGTTTCTAAAGTTTTCGTTGATGATCGACAAAGGGAAATAATCGTAGGCATTGGCATCCCAAAAGCCGAAAAAGAAAGCCAGCGCAACCACCAGGGCAATCATGGCGCCGAAACCGAAAACAATCATCAAACCGGCAATGAGCTTGAAAATGGCTTTGGTACTTCCGTTGAGGAAACGGCGTATCGCGTCTAAAAATTCGCTGATGAAAGTGCCCGAGCGCTTCATCATCGGCCTAAAATGCTTCTCGCCGGTCGATTTCATACTGGCTGCAAAGGCGGCCATTTCTTCTTCAAAATTCCTTTGGTAGCCATTTAAATTAGTAGCCTCTCCCTTCATTTCCATTCTTTCGGATCTAGAGCGTGCTCTCGGAATGGCAATCCACAAAATGAGATAAGCCAAAATACCCGCTCCACCAATAAAAATTGACAAGAAAGCCACCAACCTGATCCAGCGGGCTTCGATGTTGATGTAATGGCCCAAACCTGAGCATACACCAGCAATCATGGCATCGTCCATGTCGCGGTAAAGTTTTTTATCACCGCTAAAATTGAAAGTCTGATTGGCCTGTGGTGCTTCCTCTTCTTCGTTTTGGAAATCTTGCACACGGCCCATTTGTGCTATTACGCTTTCAATGTCGGCCATTTCAACTACTTGTTTTTGTGCAGCAGCCAAGATTTCGGTCAGCATTTCGGCAATACGGTTTTCGATATCGGTTACGATTTCGAAATCGTCGGCGTTCTTGGCAAAGTGTTGTTTAATTTCGTTCAGGTAGGCGGTAAGCACCTCGTAGGCATCTTCTTCGATGTGAATGATGGAGTTTCCTATATTGATGATGATTGTCTTTTTCATTTTTGTTTGTTTTAATTTTTGAATGATCGGATTTTGTGCTGAACGGTGTTCTCTAATTCTTTCATTCGACCATTCAATTATTTTGCGGCACCGTTTTGCGATGTAGTAATGGCATAGGCCAATTCCTGCCAGGTAGCGTCGAGCTGTTTCAAGATCTCTCGGCCTTCGGGCGTAAGCACATAATACTTGCGCGGCGGACCAGAAGTTGATTCTACCCAGTTGTAGCCCAACAATCCATTATTTTTTAAACGGGTAAGCAAAGGATATAAAGTACCCTCTACCACCAACAGCTTTGCCTGTTTCAGTTCTGCGATGATATCGGAGGCGTAAATCTCTCCTCGCGATATGATCAAAAGCAGACAATATTGGAGTGTGCCTTTTGGCATTTGGGTTTGCGTATTTTCTGCTATCATAATACAAAGATATATGCTTTATACAGTATTATGCAATACATAGTACTATAAAAAACATAAAATATTTTATAATTAATTGATATACAGCTAATTAA
>JBCNPG010000566.1:0-2614 GCA_039593445.1 Pedobacter sp. | reverse complement strand
ATCAGATCTATGCCACTATGACCAAGTACGAAACCATTAGGCATGCCTATAGTCAAACCATTCATCACAGGGCACAGCTAGGTGTTTATTTGCGCTTGTTAAACATCCCAATTCCTGGAAGCTATGGCCCCAGTGCAGATGACCAAAGTTTTTAAATATGCTGCCTTGACAACCTTTTTGGCAACTTTGGCCATTAGGGTTGTCAAAGTTTGGCTCGGCATCGTTTTGAACGTTGCCAGGAGCCTGATCTGTTTTTTGTTTTGAGGCCTTACGCCTTGATTGGCGAGATTTCAGGCATAAAAATTCCATAACATACTGGTTTTGCATCGAAGATTGATCGGCAAAACTCAGTATTGTTGCTGTTTATCGGATTAGAATTGGTTACTTTGTAAGATATTTCATAATCTTTACCCCATGTCTGATTCTACAACACGATTAAACAAATACATTAGCGAAAGCGGTTTATGCTCTAGAAGAGCGGCCGACAGGTACATTGAACTTGGCCAGGTTTTTATTAACGGGCGCAAAGCTAAGGTAGGCGACAAAGTGTTTTTTGGCGATGTGGTAAGCGTAAATGGCCAAACCATTGAGCCCCAACAGGCAGAAAACACCATTCTCTTGGCTTATAACAAGCCTGTAGGCATTACCAGCACCACCGAATCGAAAGTAAAAGACAATATTGTAGACCACGTTAACTACAGCGAACGTGTATTCCCAATTGGCCGATTGGACAAAGACTCGCAAGGCCTCATCTTCTTGACCAACAATGGCGATTTGGTAAACAAAATACTCCGTGCAGGCAACAACCACGAAAAAGAATACGTAGTTACCGTAAACAAGCCCATTACCGATCAGTTTATCGAAGGCATGAGCAAAGGCGTACCTGTACTGGGTGTGATGACCAAAAAGTGCAAGGTAACCAAGGAAGCAGCCAATGTTTTTAGGATCGTGCTTATCCAAGGCCTGAATAGGCAAATTCGCCGGATGTGCGAGTATTTTGGCTATGAAGTTACCAAACTGGAGCGCGTTCGGATCATGAACATCAGCCTAAAAGGCATTCCGGTTGGCGATTGGCGCGAACTTACCGCAGAAGAATTGGCACAAATCAATAAGCAATTGGCCAAATCGAGTTCAGAAAAGCCTGCTCCACCTAAAAAAGAGAGCCAAAAGTCAGCTCCAAAAGCCGAAAAACCGGCACAGCGCTTCGGCAAAGAAAAAACCGCGGCAACAAAGGGCAAAGCCAAAGCCAGTGGTAGCCAAAGCAAGCAAAATAAAACCGGCAGCGATTGGTTTATTGCTGGCCCGAGCAGAAGGCCTACCCGTCCGAGCAAGGGCAGATCTGGGGCACCCGCAGCCAAGACCCGTAGCCCAAAAAGATAATTAATGCCGATGTCAAAAAGTTTATAAGTGGACCTCATTTTACGAATGGGGGCCTAACTAATGAACTAATATGAGTATCTTTGCACCGTAAAATGCTTAGCACTAAGAAAATAGATATCCGTTCGCTTGATTTAGCGCAGTTGCAACAACGCTTCGCCGATATGAAGGAACCTGCCTACAGGGCAAAACAGGTTTACCAATGGCTTTGGGAAAAATCGGCCCGCAGCTTTGACGAAATGAGCAACCTGTCTAAAGACCTGCGCAAAAAATTGAGTGATAATTATGCCATCAATGTCGTAGAAATCAGCAATGCCCAATTTAGCAACGACCATACCATCAAAAATGCCTTCCGTTTGTATGATGGCAATATTGTGGAGGGCGTACTGATTCCTACCGATGAAAGGATGACGGCCTGTGTAAGCTCACAAGTTGGCTGCAGCCTCACCTGCAAATTTTGCGCAACCGGCTACATGGACCGCAAGCGCAACCTCAATGCCGACGAAATTTACGACCAGGTGGTACTGATCGACCAGCAGGCCAGAAAAAATTACAATATTCCATTAACCAATATTGTATATATGGGTATGGGCGAGCCTTTGCTCAACTATGCCAACGTATTGAAATCCATAGAGCGCATAACCGCTCCCGATGGATTGAACATGTCGTACAAGCGGATTACTGTTTCTACTGCGGGTATTGCCAAAATGATCAAGAAATTGGGCGATGACGGTGTAAAATTCAACCTGGCGCTTTCGCTCCATGCGGCCAACGACGTCAAGCGCCACGAAATCATGCCTATTACCGAACACAATTCGCTAAAGGCATTGGCCGAAGCCTTGAAATATTATTTCTCTAAAACCAAAAATCCGGTTACCTACGAATACATAGTCTTCAACAACTTCAACGACGAAATACAGGATGCCATGGAGTTGGCCAAGTTTTGCAAGCATGTGCCTTGCAAGGTAAACCTCATCGAGTACAATCCCATCCAGTTTGCCGATTTCATCAATGCCGAAGGCGATAAAATAGATGCTTTTGCCAATTACCTGCGCAGCCAAGGCATCAACACCAACATCAGGAGAAGCCGGGGCAAAGACATCGATGCAGCCTGTGGACAACTGGCCGTAAAAGAAACGGCCTAGGTTAATCTAATAGTTAACAGGCCGTAGTTTTCGCCATTGCAAAACCACCTGACGAGATAATCCATTCAGTCGGTTTTCAATCTACCATATTT
>JBCNPG010000565.1:0-2644 GCA_039593445.1 Pedobacter sp. | reverse complement strand
GAACAGCATTATTATTTATTAACAAAAAATTATACTTTATGATCCATTTACCTGTATTAATTGCAGATTTAGGCCTCATTCTGGCCGCAGCTGGAGTTACTACGCTCCTTTTCAAAAAAATTAAACAACCCCTGGTTCTGGGCTATATCCTGGCGGGCCTTTTGGTTGGTCCGCATATCAGTTTCATGCCCACTGTGACCGATCACGAAAGCATTACCATTTGGGCCGAAATTGGCGTTATCTTTTTATTGTTCAGCCTAGGCCTCGAGTTCAGCTTTAAGAAACTGGCCAAAGTAGGCGGTTCGGCTGGTATTACGGCCGTTATCGAAGTTGTATTTATGTTGCTAATCGGCTATGCCGCCGGCCAGCTGATGGGCTGGAGCAATATGGATAGCATTTTTTTGGGTGGCATACTCTCGGTTTCCTCTACCACCATCATTATCCGGGCATTCGAAGAATTGGGCGTTAAGCACAAGAAGTTTGCGGGATTGGTATTTGGCGTACTCATTGTGGAAGATTTGGTAGCTATTTTATTGCTCGTGCTTTTATCTACGCTTGCAGTAAGCCAGCAGTTTGCGGGTAGCGAAATGCTCATTTCTATCCTCAAGCTTGGCTTTTTCCTGATTATCTGGTTCTTGGGTGGCATCTTCCTCATCCCTACTTTTTTGAAAAGAACCAAAAAGCTGATGAACGATGAAACCATGCTTATCGTTTCGCTTGCGCTTTGCCTGGTCATGGTATTACTTGCCGTAAAGGTAGGTTTCTCACCAGCCCTAGGCGCTTTTATCATGGGGTCTATTTTGGCCGAAACTACTCAAGCCGAAAAAATAGAGCACCTGACCAAATCGGTGAAAGACCTGTTTGCCGCGATTTTCTTCGTATCGGTAGGGATGCTGATCGATCCTAAAATACTGCTCGATTATGCCTTCCCAATTCTGGTGGTTACATTAGCCACCATTTTGGGCAAACTCATCAGCTCTACCTTTGGCGCACTGCTTTCGGGCCAGCCCTTAAAAACATCGGTGCAGGCCGGTATGAGCCTAGCCCAAATTGGCGAGTTTTCTTTCATCATTGCTACTTTGGGGCTTACATTAAAGGTAACCAGCGAATTCCTTTATCCCATTGCCGTAGCGGCATCGGCCATTACTACCTTTACCACCCCCTACCTTATCAAGGTTTCGGAGCCTTTCTACAACTTTTTGAACAGGGTATTGCCACAAAAATGGCTCGACGGCATTAGCCGATATAGTTCCGGAACGCAAGGCATCACCACCATGAGCGACTGGAAAACCCTTTTGCGCGGCTATGCTTTTAATACCATTATCCATGGCGCTATTTTAACCGGCATTGTATTGTTGGCTTCAAAATACCTGCAGCCTTTTGTAAGCGAGCATCTGCTCGACGGCAATAATGGCATTATCTTATCGCTGATTATTACCTTGATCATCATGTTGCCATTCCTCTACGCTTTGGCCATTAGGCGGATTGAGCGTAAGGCCTACTCGCATCTTTGGCTTAACAAAAGATATACCCGCGGCCCACTTATCGCCATTGAGCTATTGCGGATTGCATTGGCCATTTTCTTCGTGGCCTTTTTGATGGTGCAATTTTACAACACTTGGATAGCCATCAGCATAGCCCTGCTTTTAATTGTAGGAGGCATGTTTATTTTCTCCAGAAAGTTGCAGAGCTTTTACGAACGCATGGAACATCGATTTTTGTATAACCTCCATGCCCGCGACGAAGAGAATAAACAACCCGAAATATTACCTTGGGATAGCCATTTATTGGAGTTGACCGTTGCGCCCGAATCAGAGTTGGTGGGCAAAAGCCTGGTCGATTTGGCCATGCGCGAAAAGCATGGAGTTAACATTGCATTGATAGAACGGGGCAAAATCATGCTGCCTACACCAAGCCGGGATGAACGCCTTTATCCCAACGACAAGGTATTGATTATAGGCACAGACGACCAGTTGGCTTCTGTTACGCCTTTGTTCGAAGGCAAAGTAACCGAAGACAGTGCTACCTTTCCGAAGCAGGACATGTCGCTGCAAAAAGTGGTCATTACCAGCAAATCGCCTGTTTTCGGACAAAGCATCCGCAGCTCTGGCATTAGAGAACAGACCCAAGGCCTGGTGGTGGGCATAGAACGCAACGGCCAGCGCATTCTAAACCCCGATTCGAACATGGTATTTGAAAACGAGGACATAGTGTGGATTGTGGGCAATAACAAACGCATTCCAGACTTGCTTAAATAGATTCGCTTTGCTAAATTCATTGATCAATTTAGGAAGGAATGAAACAGTTCGACGAACGCGTAGATGCTTATATTGAGCAATCGGCCGGCTTTGCCCAGCCGATTTTAAAACAGTTGCGGGCAATCATACATGAGGCTTCGCCTCTGATCAACGAAACCATCAAATGGGGCTTTCCGCATTTCGATTATAAGGGAACCGTATGCTCGATGGCTGCCTTTAAAGCACATTGCGCTTTTGGTTTTTGGAAAACCGCATTGCTGAAAGACCCCTACCAGCTGTTTAGCGAAAAGGGAAATGCCATGGGCAGCCTGGGGCGGCTAGAAAAGCTGGAAGACCTGCCTGAGGCTAAAATACTTATCGAATATATGCTTGAAGCCATCAGGCTT
>JBCNPG010000564.1:0-2646 GCA_039593445.1 Pedobacter sp. | reverse complement strand
GTGTTACAAAAGAAGTGGCCCAGCCTAATTTCACGATATCTGTATGTACGCCAGCAACTTCAATAAAATCTTCTACTTGCCTTAAGCTTAGGCCCTTGTCCATCACCATGGTTAAGCCTTTTTGGCGGGGTTTAACCGAGCGCTCTGGAATGTCGTTTAATTTGTAGTTCATATAGGATGCAAAGGTTAAAAAACTCTGCTATTTTTTAAAATAAACATCTAATTAATGACATTTCTATTTGATGTACTTGTTAATGACGTCGATAATCAAGCCATTATCCTGTAACTGTGGCAAGTATTCGAACAAGATGTAGTGCTTTTCCGGATCGGTAACCAAGGCTGTTTCCAAATAGGCAATAGCCTCTTTGCCTTGGCCCAACGCAAACAGGTAGGCAACCATGCGGTAATACAGTTCGGCCGCATCGGGGTTGTTCTTGATGGCTTCGGCCATGGTTTCGGAAGCCTCTACCAGCTTGCCCTGTTCGTAAAGTACGGTCGAGAAATCGAGCCAGGCCTCTACATCAACCGGATTGTACTCGAGCACCTTGTAATAGGCTTCTATCGATTGGTCTATTTGCCCCAATTTATAATGTGCATCGGCAATGGCAAACCAGAAATCAGGATTTTCTTCGTCAAGCTCCAATGCTTTTTTGTAAAAATGCAGCGATTCGAAGAACCTTTCCTCAAAATTGAGGGTTACGCCAATGCCAAACCAGGCGTCGGCCATCTTTGAATCCATTTTAACTGATTTTTTGTAGTAGGAACGGGCTTCGCCCATCTGTTCCAGTTTTTCGTAGCACTCGCCAATGGCACAATAGGTGTCGGCATTAGGCGGTTCATATTCGAAAGTCTGCTTATAAACCGCAATGGCATCTTCGTATTTTTCGAGCTGTACCAGTGCATTGCCTTTGTTGTAGTAGGCCGATCCAAAATTTTCCTTGATCAGGATGGCATAGTCGTAGGCATCGATGGCTTTTTCGAAAAGATCGAGTTTGTGGTACGAATTGGCCAGGTTATACCATGCCGCATACGAATAGGGATCATTGTCGATGTATTCCTGGTAAAAGTGGATGCTTTCTTCCTGTTTATCCAAAATATCGTAGCAAAAGGCCAGCTCGTACAAACCGTCTTTGTTTTCCATATTCTGTTCCAGGCTGCGCTTGATGTAAACGATGGCGTTTTCGTAATCGTGCATGTTTTGGTACACGTAAGCCATCTGTAGCAAGATTTCGTCGGTGGTTTCGGCCAAGCCCAATGCTTTTTCAAAATTCTCCAAAGCTTCAGCGTGTCGGTCGAGGTTTTGGTAGATATTGCCTCGGAGCACATAGATGTCTGCTTCGGACGGCTCCAGCATTTCCGCTTTTTCAAGCGAAGCAAATGCCTTCTCTACCTGATTGGTAAACAATAAGAGCTGGGCCTGTTTAATCAAAAAAACCGCAGCGTAAGGGTGTTGGCTCAAGGCGTATTCTATAACCTGCAAAGCCTTAACTGGATCGTTCTTCTCTATATAATTGTCAATTATATATTCAAATGCCTGCGCATCGAAAAAATACTGATCCTCATTGCGGATCATTTCTTCATAACGTTCTACAGAATGTTGCGCATCTTCATTAAAATCAAATTCAAATTCTTCTTCCATGTATCCTGAATATTTAAAGAACAGCCCAATTGTTTAATTAATCATAAGTTTACGCTATTTATGAGAGGCGCAAAAATATAATTATCAACATACACACACCCTTTTCCTTAATTGATTAATAATAAAAGATTTAGCCGTGAAAGGGCTGTGAGCGATCGGCAATAGATAGGCCAGGCAGCTGCCGCTCTTTTAAATAGACTACAAATTTACATATATTTAGTTTTAAAACCGTAAAATTTAAGTCATGAAGCAGATTAGCTTACTCGTTTTATTATTGGCGCTCGGCTTTGGCTCTTTTGCCCAAACCAATGAAGAAGAGGCCGTTAAAGCAACTGTCAATCAACTTTTTGAGGGCATGCGCAAGGCTGATACCGCTTTGGTGCGCCAAGCCTTTGCCAAGCAAAACGTAATGCAGACCATTGTAAAGGGCAAAGATGGCAAATCGACAGTCCGTACCGAGAGCGTTGATGGCTTTATCAAAGCCGTTGGCACGCCTCATTCGGAAAAATACGATGAGCGCATTGTGTTTACCAAGGTATTGGTAGATGCCAATTTGGCCAGCGTTTGGACCGATTACAAATTCTATATCGGTGATAAATTTAGCCACTGTGGCGTTAACTCTTTCCAGTTGTTTAAAGGCGAAGATGGCTGGAAAATCATTTACATTATCGATACGAGACGGAAGGATGGCTGCAGCGATGCGGTGAAATAGCTCAAAACCTTAATTTCTCTCGAGATAGCTACCGGATCAAGTCCGGCATGACGATCTATCATTAAAAACGAGCTGTCTGAAAGCTTTCGTCATTTCGAACGACAGTGAGAAATCTATTGGCAGTGCAACAACCAAAAGATTTCTCCTCATTCTTCGTCGAAATGACGCGCTTTGATGGGCTTTCAGACGGCTCGTTGACGAATAAGCAACTATTTATTCAACTCCGCGGCCGCGGCTTTAAAGTAGGCGGCTTGCTTCAATAAGTTGTCTTTGGTATCGCCACTGGCGCTTTCAG
>JBCNPG010000563.1:0-2657 GCA_039593445.1 Pedobacter sp. | reverse complement strand
CTGCAAGCTTTCGAGCCGCTGCTGCATCAGCATTTCGGCCTCTTTTTTGTTTTTCGAAAAAGCCCAGAGCAGCAGTCCAACAACTAGGCCCAAGTACACCATCCGTTTTATCGGATCCCATTTATCATCATCCAAATTTAAAATCAGGATCAAAGTTAAAACCAAACAAACCAATGAAAGCGCCACGCCTATGGGCTTAAACGGCACATGAGGCAAAAAATAAGGCTTGCTGATCAGGTAGCTCTCCTTTTTAAAATATTTGAGGTAATAAAACCTGCCTATAAAAATAACCAGCGGTGTGAAGAGGTTAAGTTCGGAAGCATGGTCGCCAATAAAAGGGATCTCACCAACGCTCATACTGAAAACCAGGCCAACAAAATAAAGCAAATAATAAGCCATTACGCCCCAATACAAGGCGTTGAGCCTAAGCTTGGCATTGAGCTCGTCTTCTTGTTTGCTTTTAGAAAAGGCGATCAGCAACAGGCCTACGATAACCAGGAAAATAGCCAGTTCGTTGGTAAAGTTTTCGAAGGCGGGCGTAAATATGCCGTTAGTCTCACGCAAGCGCAGCCCAAAGCCCGGAATTTCATATTGTTTGATGATGTTAAAGTAGCCAAGGATAAAGCCCGGAAGGGCTAACACGTATCCAACCCAGCTACCCCATGTTGGAAACAGATATTTACTTTTCATGATTTTAATTTTTTAGCGGTTAAACAACAATTATATCAAGCATGCTTGAACAAATGTAAAACATAATTGACACAAATGTCAAGTTTAATTTACAAAAAGATTAAAATATTTTACAAAACAACTTAAATGGTCCATTGATCGTGGATAACGGCCACCAGGTAATACTCGTTATTGTACACTTTGAAGACCAGGCGTAGGCTCCGCCAATCCATGCCATTGTATTGCGGATCTTTGCCTTCCATATGGCAATCCACAAAATGCAGGCCTGGAAAAACCTCGGGAATGTTATTCAGGGAGTTGCCTTTCTGTACAAGCTGGTCAAAAGAAGTTTGGTTGGCCTGAAGATAATCGGCATCGTAAATAAATTTCTCGATGTAGGGAACCACCTTGATTTTCATCGATTCGCCGGTACCGTCATAAACGCCCCAGGTGAGGGTCCAGTTTTTTTCGATGGATTCGAGAAAATCCTTTGCCAGCAGCTTCTTGCTGTTGGCCACATTGATATGGCCATAGGGCGAAAATAGCACGGGTTCTTTGGGATGGAAGTAGCTGGCAAACGAGCGGTAATCTTTGTTTTTGAGGCTTTGCAAGACCTGGCTTGCCACCAGCATTACCGAATCCCTTACCGGAGAACTGGGCGGCGTTGGCGCCGCTGTGCTATCTGTAGACGGCGCAGGTTGGGAAGCGGGCTTGCCTTCAACCAGCGAATCCAAAGTAATGCGCTTCATGTTCTCGTTGCTGCCGCAGCCCCAACAAAAAACGGCCATCAAAGCAAATGCGATCAAACATCTCATCATGCTTAAAGATAGCCGAAGGGTTTTAATTACCCAAATAAATATCCAGCAATCCTTCTGGCAGGTCGAGATGGAGCGTATTTTCCTCATCGTCTATTTCTATGATAAAATCTTCGTTGAGGGGGAATAACACATCGCGGTTTTTATAGTGCACCGTAGCGACAAACTGTTGAGGATATTCGTTTACTTCAATGATTTCGCCCAATTCGCCGAGGGTCTCGTCAACGGCAATAAAGCCTTTCAGATCAGTATAATAAAACTCGTCGTCTTCGCGCTCCGGCTTTTTGCTCAGGGGCAGATACACCTTTTTCTTCACCAAAGGCTGCGCCTTGTCTATATGGTCTACATCATCAAAATAAAACGTTCCGGTTTGGTTGGCCTGGAGCTTATGCGATGCGACAAAATAGGGCACCAGCTTGCCGTTCATTTCCACAAACAACACATCGAGATCCAACTGCTCGTAATCTTCAAACTCGAAATAAAGCTGCACTTCGCCTTTTAAACCCTTGGTTTTGGTGATGTAGCCGATATAAAACGCCTCTTCTTTTTGCATTGCGAATGGTATGTGGGGTTAAAAAAATAGCGAAGGACTTTGCAGTGCTTCGCTATCTATCAGAATAGAACAATGCTTATGCGTTGTCTTCTTCTTTTGTTTCTTCCTGAGCGGCCTCAGCTACTGGAGTTTCTTCAGTTGCAGTTTCAGCTGCTGGAGCCTCTTCTGTTACTTCTTCTTCAACAACTTCTTCTGCTACTGGCGCATTTTTCAATGCGATGGCAGCGGCGCGATCAGCATTTTTCTTAGCTTCGGCAGCTAGGGCTGCTTTTTTAGCTTCGTTTTTGCTGTTGCTCAAGCTTTCTTTTTTGCTTTCGATTTTACCGCCTTTAGCCTCTAACCAAGCCGCAAATTTTGCTTCTGCCTGCTCTTCGGTTAAAGCACCTTTTTTAACACCACCTTCTAAGTGTTTTTTGTACAAAGCACCTTTGTAAGAAAGGATAGCGCGGGCAGTATCAGTAGGTTCTGCACCTTTGTTTACCCAGTCTAGTGATTTTTCGAAATCAAGTTCGATGGTGGCTGGATTGGTGTTTGGGTTGTAAGAACCTAAACGATCAATAAATTTACCATCTCTTGGTGAGCGGGAATCCGCTACTACCACGTGGAAAAAAGGTTTCCCT
>JBCNPG010000562.1:0-2660 GCA_039593445.1 Pedobacter sp. | reverse complement strand
GCGTGACTGCCGTCGCGCAGCGTCACATCGGAGATATAGAGTTTCTTGCTCATCGCTTGTGCTCCTTACGCGCCTTGCACGCTCGGCGACCATGCTTTGAGTGCCATGGTGGGCTTTAATAGCGAAGACTATAATTATTCGACGGTAAATGCCCAACGCGACTTATTGCTTTCGTCGTCGTTGCCTTATTTGGGCTTAACTTCTGGCGAGGCAAAAATCGGGGCTACCTATAGTGCATATGCTACACAAAGCGTTTTTGGAAGGCTCAACTATACTTATAAAGACCGTTACATTTTAGAAGGCACAGGCCGCTATGATGGCTCTTCTAGATTTCCTTCTAAAAGCCGTTGGGGCTTTTTCCCATCGGGGTCGTTCGCTTGGATAGCCAGTTCTGAAGACTTTTTAAAGCCTTTGGAGCCCGTGCTTTCCACCTTTAAGCTCCGCACTTCTTACGGCGACTTGGGCAACCAGAACGTAGGCGATTTTGCCTACATCCAAACCCTGCCTACCGGTACTTCGAGTTACTTGATTGACGGTACGCAGCGCCAAGTCATTACAGGCTCTCCAAAGTTGCTTATCGACCCAAACAATTACACTTGGGAGCGTGTATCAACCCTAAACATGGGTACGGATATCGGTTTGTTCAACAATAAGTTTTTGCTGACATTCGATTATTATATCCGCGATACCAAAGGCATGCTGACCAACGGACAGGAATTGCCAGCCGTGCTTGGAACTACCGTGCCTTCGCAAAATGCGGCCGATTTAAGAACAAAAGGCTGGGAACTATCGGTTACCTACAGAGACAAGTTCGACTTGGGCAGCCAGCCATTCAATTTCTCCGCAAAAGTGTTTTTGGCCGATTCGAAGTCTAAAATCACCAAATTCAAAAACGACCAAAACCTGTTCTCTTCATACCGAGTGGGCCAAAACATAGGCGAGATATGGGGACTGGAGAATGATGGCTTCTTCCAGAATGCAACCGAAATCAAAGCACTTGATCAAAGCGCCATTGTGCCATGGGGAGCCTTATCTGTTGTGCCGGGCTGGCCAAAATACAAGGACCTGGATGGCAACGGCAAAATAGAACGCGGCTTAAGCGCCGATAATCCCAAAGACCTGAAGATCATTGGCAATAGTGCCGATCGCTATAGTATTGGAGCCAATTTAAACATGGATTGGAATGGATTTGATTTGGGTATCTTTTTGCAAGGTGTATTGAAACGTGATTTTTATCCGCACCACTATTTGTTTTGGGGGCCTTATCAGCAACCTTATGCGAACGTTTACCCTTGGAACTTGGATTTTTATAGAGCGGCTGCCGATTCGCCGGCGCAAAGGGCAAAACATTCTGCATCTTATCTAGCTGCTGGCTTGGCCGATGCCAATCCGAATGCGTATTATCCGGTATTGCAGTCGTGGTTGGCTGATGCAAACTACGGTGCAGGTTTAGATATTCCGCAAAGCAAATACCTGCTAAATGGTGCTTACTTGCGCATCAAGAACATCACATTGGGCTATACCTTGCCAGTGAAGCTGAGTAGCCGCATCAGGGCCAGTCGCCTAAGGTTTTTTGCTTCGCTGGATAATGTTTATGAATTCTCGTCTATCAAAAAATATGTAGATCCAGAAGCCATTAACCAAAGCTCGAGTGCCTGGGCTTATCCATACCAGAGAAAATATGCATTTGGCTTGAACCTAGATTTCTAATCATTTAACCTGTAGGGATGAAACAACTGGGCCTTTATAGCTTAATGCCAATCAGTGTTTCATCGCTATCCGAAAATTCTAATAAGATGAAAAAAAATACGATATATGCCCTTTTTGCAGTCTTAATGCTTTTGGTGGGCGCCTGTAAAAAGAGCGAATTGGATAGGTTTCCGCAGACCTCCATCTCGCCAAATCTTTTCTTCAATACCGAAGAAGACCTGGCCCTTTATGTAAACGGACTTTTATCATTGCCAGACCGAAATAGCTATTTGAACGATCAAAGCAGCGACAACGTGGCTACAACTGCATCGGTAGAGGTTAAGAATGTAATGCTAGGGAATGCCAATTCGCAAAATATAACCGGAGGCTGGAGCTGGACCCGGCTTCGCGACATCAATTATTTTTTAGAAAACTATAATAAGGCTGCTGTATCTTCAGATGTTAAAAGGCATTACATAGGTCTGGCCCGTTATTACCGGGCCGAATTTTATCTGGCCAAGGTAAAGCGTTTTTCGGATGTGCCTTGGTACTCGAAAACCTTAAGTCCAGGCGACAAAGACTTGTACAAAGCCCGCGATCCGAGAACATTGATTGTAGATAGCATCATGGCCGATTTAGATTTTGCTTATAAAAACGTAAGGGAGAAAGTACCCGTTGGTACACCTGGAAAATGGGCGGTAGCTACCTTATACGCCCGTGCCGCCCTTTATGAAGGCACTTACCGTAAATACCATGATGAGCTTAACCTTCAGGCTACGGCAAACACCTTTTTGCAAACAGCGGCCAAAATTGCCGACGAAGTGATTTCATCTGGCAAGTTTTCCATTTACAATACCGGAAAACCAGCTTCAGATTACGGTGCGCTTTTCTCGAGCCAAGATTTAACCACCAATCCGGAAGTGATATTGACCAATGTTTTCGACCTGGCAAAAAACAAGGGACAGAATGTA
>JBCNPG010000561.1:0-2660 GCA_039593445.1 Pedobacter sp. | reverse complement strand
ATTTTTACATCTTCTTCCCAACAGTTGATCATGTTGGCTTTGCGCGGATTGGCCGCATCGGCACTGCCGATCACATTGAAGGCAAAATCGCTCATGTGCAAAGATTTGCGGTGAAATGAAGCTACTTTGGTATGCCCGTAAACAATAGGAGTGCAGTAGTCCAATAGTTTATGTTCAGACAGGGTCTTCAAAATCACTTCTAAACCTATGCCATTTACGTCACCTATGCTAATGCCTATTTTAATTTTGTCGCTCATGCTTATCAAAAAGAATTTAGCGCAAATTAGCGATTATAATGATTAACCACAAAGATTGCTAGGTTTTCTGACTGTGATCAAAGTACATTAAGTATAAGAATTAAGCTGTATTTACCACCTAAGAACCCTTAGAGCAGCTAGTATAATAATGATCGATTCATGTAAGAACATCCAGGCATAAGGCTAAAGCAGTCTAATCCAATTACTCAGGCGCCTTAGGTAGTGAAATAAACAAGCCATAGGTTATTAAAACTCCCATGATGGCTTCTTGATGAAATTTCATGCCTTAATGGTTCCAACTAACGGAATAGCCGGATTTATGAAATCGGGACTGATGTATTCTTCTGAATTATTGCATCATAAAACCTTACCTTTGTGTGCTTAGTGGCAAAAAAAGGAAAATGAGTTTAGTAAAAGCAAAAAAACATTTAGGTCAGCATTTCTTAACGGATAAAAAAATAGCCGAAAAGATCGTAAACGGCCTGATCCACACCAGCCATTATCGGCAGGTATTGGAAGTAGGGCCGGGCATGGGCATCTTGTCTGATATCCTGCTGGAAAGAGCCGATCTGGAAACCTTTTTGATCGATATCGACGTAGAATCCTATCACTTTTTGCAACAGAAGTATCCGCAGCTGGGCGATAGGCTCATCAACGGCGACTTTTTGAAGCTCGATTTAACTTCCATCTTCCCAGGGAAGTTTGCCGTCATTGGCAATTTTCCCTACAATATTTCTTCGCAAATCTTATTTAAGATACTCGAACATCGTGATAATGTGGTAGAAATGGTTGGTATGTTCCAGAAAGAAGTGGCCGAACGTTGCGCCGCCAAGTCTGGAACCAAGGAATATGGCATCCTGAGTGTGCTTATTCAGGCTTATTATGATATTGATTACCTGTTTACCGTAAAGCCGGGTACTTTCAATCCGCCACCAAAGGTCAATTCTGGGGTAATCCGTTTGAGCAGAAACCAAACCGAGACCCTGCCTTGCGACGAGAAGCTGTTTTGGCGTACGGTAAAGGCCGGATTTAACCAACGACGCAAAACCCTGCGCAATGCCTTGTCGGGCACCATCAAAAAGGAACAGATGGACCAGCATCCGTTTTTTGATAAGCGCGCCGAGCAATTGAGCGTTGCCGATTTTATCCAACTTACCCAACACCTTAGCCAATTAATGCTTGCTTCTTAACCATGAACCCTAAGATTTTAATCGTAGACGACCTCCACCCCGTATTTGCAGAACAGGCACGTGCTTTGGGCTTTGAGGTAGACGACCGCCCTTTGATTACACGAGCCGAAACCCTGGCCATCATTAAAGATTATGTGGGCATCGCCGTGCGTACCAAGTTTAAGATAGACCAAGAGCTGTTTGATGCGGCTTCTCAGCTCAAATTTGTGGCTCGTGCAGGTGCCGGATTGGACAATATTGACGAAGCGGTAGCCAAAGCAAGAAACATCAAGCTCATTAATGCCCCCGAAGGCAATAGTGATGCCGTCGGCGAACATGCCGTTGGATTGTTGCTGGCTTTGATGAACAATTTCCGGAAAGCCGACCAGCAGGTGCGCAACGGAATCTGGGACAGGGAAGGCAACCGTGGCTATGAATTGAAAGGCAAAGCCGTTGGACTGATCGGTTACGGCTTTATGGGCCAAAAAATGGCCAGGAAGCTGGCTGGCTTTGAGGTGGATGTAATAGCCTACGATAAATACAAAACCGGTTTTACCGACAACTATGCCAGGGAAGTGAGCATGGAGGAAATCGTAAAACATAGCGATATATTGAGCCTGCATATTCCACTTACCGCCGAAACCAGGCAGCTGGTGAATGATGAATATTTCTTTCATTTCAAAAAGCCTATCTTTTTTATCAATACCGCACGCGGAGAAATCGTAGATACACAAGCCGTGCTGAACAATATCAGGTCTGGAAAAATTATTGGGGCTGGCTTGGATGTGCTCGAAACCGAGAAATTTCCGGCGTTGGCCACACAGCCATGGTACAATGAGCTGCGCGAATCAGACCAGGTGATTTTAACGCCCCATGTGGCCGGCTGGACTTTCGATTCGTACCGCAAAATTTCTGAAGTGCTTGTCGAAAAGCTCAGGGAAATAGTGTTGTAATTCCTTAAATTGCCGTGGCCAGTTGCAGATTCAGTGTTTTTAATTTGCAAATTAGGCCTTAAATCTCCTATCTTAATACTCAAATCTCAAGAACATGGCAAAGGAACATCAATATAAAACCGAATTGGTTTGGACAGGAAACAAAGGGTCTGGTACAATGGACTACCGTTCGTACGACCGCGATTTTGTGGTTATGATAGCAGGCAAAACACCTATTGCGGGCTCTTCTGATTCTGCCTTTCTGGGCGATAAGACCAAATACAATCCCGAAGATCTTTTGC
>JBCNPG010000560.1:0-2669 GCA_039593445.1 Pedobacter sp. | reverse complement strand
TTGCCAGCTGGATTAAGCTATGTAGATAACCAGACCACTGCAGGCTCGGCTAGCTTTAGCGTAGGTACGGCTACCCTGAGCTGGAACATCAGTACACTGGCTGCGGGTGCAACGGCTACGCTTACCTTGAAAGTAAAAGCAAACATTGCAGGCACCATAGGCAATACAGCCAGCGTAAAAGCTACAGAAGGCGATCCTAATACGGCTAACAACACGGCAACCGATATCAGGGAAATTTTCGCACTCAACACCAAACCAAACGTAATTACGCCAAATGGCGATGGCAAGAACGACACCTTCGTTATCGATGGACTTGAGCTTTATCCAGAAAACAGTCTCAGCATCTTTAACCGCTGGGGCAACGAAGTGTTCCATAGCAATGGTGGCTATAAAAACGATTGGAATGGTAACGGACTAAAAGAAGGTACCTATTACTACCTGCTCAAAGTAAAAGATGCAAAAGGTAATTGGTCTGTATCAAAAGGTTACATCACATTATTAAGAAATAACTAAGATGGCAAAGAAAGTTCTTCTTCTATTCGCATTGTTAGTGGCTGCACTAATAGGCAGGGCACAACAAGATGCACAATATAGCCAATACATGTTCAATGGCGTATATATCAATCCTGCCTATGCAGGCTACAAAGAGCAGCTGAACATCCATAGTTTTTACAGAAACCAGTGGACTGGCATTACTGGATCGCCAAAAAGCATGTCGCTGGCTGTTGATGCCATTGCCAATCAGGGCAATGTAGGTTTGGCTTTTCAGGTATCGAGCGATAAGCTGGGCGCCGAAAGCAACGTGTCGGCCTATGCCAGCTATGCCTATCGTTTAAGGGTAGGCCAGTCGGAAGATTCGCGTTTGGCCTTTGGCTTGGGTGTTGGCGTTATGCAACAAGGCCTAAATGGCGAAAAGCTGAACGCCAGAGATGCGGGCGACAACTACATTCCGGTAAATAACCAGAACGTAATCGCACCTGATGCCCGTGCCGGTGTATTTTATTCAGACGATAGGTTTTATGCCGGTTTCTCTGTCGATAACCTGATTGCACAATACATCATCAACAAGAAAAACCTGAGCGTTTACTTCCAAACGCCTAAGGCACACTATTACCTCACCGCAGGTATGTTGCTGCCCATTAACGAAGAAGTACAGCTCAAGCCTTCGTTTCTGCTTAAAGACGACCGTGGCGGTCCAACCAGCTTGGATTTAAATGCTTTCGTGCTTTTTGGCAACAGGTTTTGGATTGGTGGCAGCTACCGTACGGCCGTAAAGCTCTACAACAAAAGCTACCTGCAAAACGACCTTCAAAAAACCAACTCGATTGTAGGCATGGTCGATTTTTACGTGACTCCAACCATCCGTGTAGGCTATGCTTACGACCAGTCGATCAGCAAGCTTTCCGGTTATAGCGGCGGTTCGCACGAAATCTCGGTTGGCGTAACCATCAGGCCGAAAGAAATTATAAGAATGCTCACTCCAAGATATTTCTAAACAAAATGCGACTCCAAAAGAATAATAAAAAACACCAAATGATGCACAAAGGCAAATGGCTGCTGCTGGGCTTGTTGGCTATAGGCCTTCAGACCAAGGCACAGTACGTATTGCTGAAGGCCGACGAAGAATTTAAGCTTTTCCATTACAGTACGGCCATCGGGTTGTATACCGAAGCTTACCAGAAAAAGCCAACTACACATGCCATCGAGCGTTTGGCCGCCTGCTATCGGCTAACCAAAGATTATCCGCAGGCCGAAAGCTGGTACGCCATGCTGATCAAGGAAAAAGGCGCAAAGCCAGAAGCCTTTTTGTACTATGGCGATGCCTTGCGCAACAACTCCAAATATGCCGAAGCCAAGGTGCAATACCAGAAATATGGCGAGCTGAACAAAGATTTTCCGGCTGCGCAAAAGAGCATGTTGGTTTTGTCGTGCGACTCGGCCTTGAGTTGGATGAAAAGCCCGAAGAGCCTGGTGCTGAACAACGAGAAAAATATCAATAGTGTGAGTGAGGATTGGGGAGCAGTAACTTATCAGGGCGGCATTGTTTTTACATCCGACAGAAGAAATGCATTGGTGCAGGAAGAAGTGAAGAAGAATAGGCCATTTCTGAAATTCGATGAAGCGAACATTGCGCCTGATAAGGTTACTTATGGCTGGACCGGCAACAATTACCTACGCCTGTACCTCAAAAAGGGAACAGATAGCTCAGTACTTTTTCCGTTTAATGCCGGTTCCGAGTACCACGTAGGCGCGGCTACTTTTACGGCCGACGGCAACGAAATGTATTTCACGCTGACCCGCATTCCCGAACTTATCGAACGCGAAAAAGGCGTACCCAAAACGGTAAGGGTCGAAATCTATTCGAGCAAAAAAGATGCAAACGGCAAATGGGGAGCCGTACAGCCTTTCAAATACAACAATGTAAACGAATACTCGGTGGGCGATCCGTTCATCAGCAAAGACGGAAGCGCGCTTTATTTTGTTTCCGACATGCCGGGTGGCAAGGGCATGACCGATATCTATGTTTGCTTTAGAACAGAAGGCGGCGGTTGGGGCAAGGCCATCAATCTCGAAGAAATCAATACCGAAGGTTCAGAACGCAGCCCTTTTTTCGACGACGATAGTAATTTCTATTTCGCTACCGATGGCCGTGTAGGCATGGGAGGCTT
>JBCNPG010000056.1:0-10378 GCA_039593445.1 Pedobacter sp. | reverse complement strand
AACAAAGGCTTTTGTTTTGCCTACCAACACCCCGTACATGTAAAGAGGGTCTCCTATCTGAAGGTCTGTGGTACTGAACTTATGTTTTCCTTGAATATTGTCTTTAAGGTCGAATGTTTTTCCGTTAAAGTTGACCGAAAAGCCTTTAGCTAGATCTTTCAAGGCAACCAACATGTTATCTTTCGGGTGAATATGCAGATAACCTACTTGCGTATCGTTCATAATTGATGTGAAAATGTTTTTCATTAAGAGCCCATTTCTTTTTGTGCTCCGAACCTGGTAAGGGTTGATATTTATTTGGTCAATACAAAGAACGAATCATTAAGGATTTAAAATTTGCTTAGATTATCCAATCAGTAAGCAATATTGGCAAGGCATCAGAGGGTTTACACTTTTCTAGATTGTCTGATTTTATCAGCAATATTGGCATAAGCATTAAAATTTTACAATTATTTCAAACGTTTGAAATTGTCATTTCAGCGGATATTATCGAAATAAACGACATTTTGGGGCCTTTCTTCCATTTTCCTTTTTTATTTTCATTATCATATAGCTATTCCTAACAGCAACAGAATGGCTTAATAAACGGTTTACTGATCTTGGATCTAAAAACCACAAGTAACTAACCAACTCAAACCGATATGAACTGTACAACTGAAGCACAAGCCAGGTGGCTTGATGATCAAAATCCTATGGCGGGCTATGCCAGCAGCGATGCCTTTCCGAAAGCCAACAAAGAAAGTATAATTCCCGAGCCTTGCATTTTACGCGGACAAGACGTATCGTTCTGATTTTTTACATTTAACCAGCGTGTATATTATTTGACCAACTATAAATCATCCCTAAAATATGAAACCGCAATTGTTAAAAGTTTCAACTGGTCCTTCGCAATCTTTCAGCGTACGGAGAGACCTGGTGCCACACATGAACAATAAGTGGCATTATCATCCAGAAGTAGAGCTCATCCATTTAAAAAAAGGATGCGGAACACAGTTTATCGGAGACAGCATCAAGAGCTTTAGATCAGGAGACATTGTATTGGTAGGCGCCCATTTAGCCCATTATTGGAGATTTGACGACGCCTATTTCAAAGACGGATCAAAACTATCGGCAGATGTTAGGGTTGCCCATTTCAGCGAAAACTTTTGGGGCGACCAGTTTCTTAATCTTCCTGAGAACAAGGCCATTAAAATTCTACTGGAAAATAGCAGAAGAGGCCTGCAAGTAAACGGAAAAATAAAAACGAAAGTTGCCGAGCTTTTGGAACAAATGCTTGTGGCCGAAGGCCCACAAAGGATTACTTTGCTGATGGAGGCACTTTCTTTGATTGCCAACTGCAACCAAACCGCAAAACTCTCGTCAATTGGCTTTAAACAGTCTTATGATGAATCTGAAAACATGAGGATCAATGCCATTTACAACTATACCTTGGAGCATTTTAGAAGAAAAATCCATTTGGAGGAAATCGCCAAGGTAGCCGTGATCAGTCCAAACTCTTTCTGCAGGTATTTTAAATCGAAGACACGCAAAACCTACTCCAGATTTCTTACGGAAATTAAGGTGGGACATGCCTGCAAGCTGTTGATCGAAAACAAGCTTAACATTAAACAGCTATGTTATGAAAGTGGCTTCAACAACCTGGCGAGCTTCCACAAATACTTTAAGATTACCACGGGCAAAAGTCCAATTAGCTATCAAAAAGAATACATATCCAATCATAACGGCTAAAATCAAAGCACGATTTTTATAAAAAGCAACCCTCAAAGGTTGCTTTTTTTTATTCCTCGCTTCAACTTAGGCTGCCATTTGCAGTTCAAACACCTATTTCAGCTGATAGGCAGTGACAATTTTATTGTAAAAGGAAGGCACATACAAAATCTTCTTGGCTTGATCATAAGCGATATCGGCAATGTTTACGCGGGGTTCATGACTGTCTAACAAAGTTTCTACCTGGCCATCCTTACCTACATAAAAGATGTAGCCGCTCCAACTGGTAGCCAGAAAGTCGCCGTTGCCAATTGGTTCCAGACCATCGCCAGCTTGGGGCAGTTGCGCAATATCGGTTTCCTTTTTATGGACATCGACCTTAAAAAACCTTTTTCCGCCTAAAATATAGAGCTCATCGCCAATGGCTTTTAAGCCGTTTACCCCCGGCACGTTTTCCATATAGGTACTCAGCTGCTGGTTAACGATCTGGTGGATTTTCTTGGTCCTCGAGTCAGAAAAATAAATTACGCCTTTATCGCTTGCCGTTACATCATTAAGCATTCCGGCACCTTCGACGGGATACTTTTTAATGATTTTTCCTTTTTTAATGTCAATGACCACCAATTCGGTTAAATCGGCAACATACAATTCGTTTCCAATTCTGGCCAATCCTTTGGGCGAGTGTAAACCGGTAATCCAATTCAGGTCGATGGGTTTTCCGTCCATCGACAACTTGCCAACCCCGCCATTTTGGTCGAATGCCGAAGCATTGCCTGGGCCGATTTCGGAGATATACAACAGTTTTTCCTTATCGGCGATCAATACGGATTCGGGAACGGCTATTACGCTGTCGGTTTGCCAAAGCTTCACCAACTGGTGCTTGTTTTGGGCTTGGCTATGTCCTCCTATTGCAAGGCAGAGGACTATAAAAACAATTCGTTTCATTGATCTATTTGCTTGTAATTTCTAACACAATACTACTGAAAGGCCTTAATTTAGCAGGAGCTACATTGAGGCCAATATGCATTAAATAACTACCGGTGTACGACTTGCCATCTTCAGGGCTTTCGGCCGCATTTCCGGGCACCAGATTTATTTCTTTGATGCTATACTCTTTGGCAGGATCCAGACCTTGGAGTTTTACGGGACCGAATAACTGTTTTTTTCTCAATGCCAAATTGTAGCTAAATAAAACAGCCTTGTTTTTTGCCGAATCGGCATACATCAATACGGCCCTGTCTTCATCATAAGGCGATACGAGTCGATACAGGTCTCCAAACCAAATGACTTTGCTCAGCCTCTTATAATTGGCCACGGCGTTACTGCTAAATGTAATTTCTTCGGGCGTCATTTTATCTACGCTGATATCATAGCCCAGTTTGTCCATCATTGCTACATCGGTTCTGAATTTGAGCGTTTGCTTACCCATTGACGTAACGTGGCTGGAGATTGTATTTGAGGGAAAGAAGTGCGAATAGCCCCATTGGATAAATACCCTTTCTGCGGCATCTGTATTGTCGCTTGGCCAAAAAGAATCGAAATATTGAAGCGCCCCATAGTCTGTCCGCCCACCGCCACCTGCACAAAGCATAATCGGCAAATGTGGATATTTCGCGTTGATGCGCTGCATCACTTTGTAGAAGCTCAAGGTGTAGTCAATGAACATCCGCGACTGGTCCTTGCCCAGGTAAGGCGAATAGGCGTTGGTCATGAAGCGGTTATTGTCCCATTTGATATAAGCCAAATCCGGGTTCTTGGTCATCATCTGATCCACTAGGCCGAATATAAAATCTTGGACTTTGGGGTTGATCAGGTCCAATATCAACTGGTTACGCTGATAATTTTCTGCCCGGTTTGGCAGCTTCAAAACCCAATCGGGATGTTTTTCGTACAATTCGCTTTTAGGGCTGATCATTTCTGGTTCTAGCCAAATCCCGAACTTAATGCCTTTTTTAGTGGCTTCCTTTACCAGATAGCCTATGCCATCGGGAAGTTTTTTAACGTCTTCCTGCCAGTCGCCCAAGCCGGTTTTGTCATCGTTTCTTGCATATTTATTGCCAAACCAGCCATCATCTAATAAAAACAGATCCAATCCCAGCTTTTTAGCGCCATCAAACAGCTCTACCAGTTTCTCCTGATCAAATTTTACATGTGTTGCCTCCCAATTGTTGAGCAAGATCATCCTGGATTTGGTTCCATTCAAAACGCTATAATTGCGCGCCCAATTATGGAGGCTCCTGCTAGCCTTGCCCTTGCCGCTATCGCTGTAGGTAAAAATGAATTCTGGTGTTGGAAAACGTTCATCTTTCTTTAAGGTTAAACTAGAGGCATAAGGGTTAATTCCACTTATTAGCCTTAGCTTATTGCTCCTGTCGAGCTCAAACAGAAACTGAAAATTTCCTGTCCAAGCCATTGTTCCTGCAATGACCTCGCCAATGGTTTCTGTAGCCGTTTGGTTGGGCGACAAAAGAAAAACCGGCGTTTGGTACATATTTGTCCGGCTGCCCAACTTGCTGTCAATAATCTTGATGCCGCTGGTCAGCTTGCTTTCCTGCATATCCATTTCGCGGGCATAATCGCCATGAAATTGGGTAAGGTAATAGTTGTCGGCATCAAAATGCAGCATAGAAGAGGCATAGTTGCTTAGCGTAATGCTTTCTTTCTCTTTATTGATCACGGTTGAGGAGCTGCTTAGCACATCCTCTTTAAAGAAGGCTTTAAAATGGAGTATAACCTCGGTTTGGTAAACCGGATCTTTCAGATAGATGTCGGTTTGGGTGGTGTTGTTGTCAAGTTTCTTGGTTACGGTTTTATTAAAGCGCAAATCTAAAGAAGGATTTCCGTCGGCATGTACAATACGGATAGCAGGTTCAAATACATCTTCCATGCCAGCTCCGATATAAGCCTCCGGGCCTTTTTTTAGTTTGGCATAGCTGTCCTTTGGCTGTGCTTTTCCAAGGTAGGACTGAAATAGCTTTCCGCCCTCTTCTGCGGTAAATACCAAGTTGGTATTTTGGGTTTCGATAATAATCGTGTTGCGGTTCTGTGCCCACAAAGCTGACGAACACAGCAAGAAAAAAGCAAAAAGAATAATTTTAGGATTCATAGCATAAATGTTTGCTAAAGATATTTAATTCATGTTTATCAACAAGCTGTTTAATCCAAGGCTTTTCAAATAACCCAGGTGTCTAGCTTGCGGGAAGCATCATGAAGTAATTTTGTACGGCATATGCTACCAAAACACCGACCCCGGGTTTGTCTAGGCATCAGAAGTCTATTTAAGGGCAAACCGCGTCGCCTTCGGCAATACAGAAATCAGCAAACCGAACCGCTTCGTCGCGCAGGTAGCTCGCATTATTCAGGCTCCTGTAAATGCCCCACTTCGGTCTGCAGAAAGTTGTTTCGCTGCGCCATAAATCGATGTTGTTGTTCGCGTAGCTGAGCAGCACCTCTCCATTGCTCACATTTTTGATGGTGATGTCGAAAGTGCCATTGGTTCCATATTTGATCTTTTCGGTTACCTCCACCCAATTGCCCTTAAACGGAGCCAAGTCAACTGTTTTGACTTTGCCCAAAGAAGTGGCCGAAGTTCCTGCCGTGTGAATGATCTCGAGCTTATCAGGCGTGCCGTATCTTGGGCTTATGGTAATCAGCGGCGAACCGTCGTCGCCGTCACCAGCTTTGATCTGATGGATATGCGTAAAGCTTGGCGAGGGCTTAAAGCCAGCATCCAGCTTGAATTTCCAACGATAGGTTACCGTTTCGCCGATGGTTCCCTTGAGGTTATCTGGCGATGGGCCATAGGTTTTGATTTCGTTTCTTTGCCGATCTGTTGATCCATTGCAGCGGTCATCGTCAGGAGTAACATGGATATAAAATTCGAATACGTTTTTCTTTAAAACATCATCGTAAACTTCGGCAATATGGCGACCAAAAGCGGTATGGCCACAATCTGGGGTTTCTTCGGCGGTACCTCCAAACTTGCTGTTGATCAATTCGTAGGTGTTGCCCGGCCCATCTGCCTGCAACGTTACCCCTAATTTCGGTGCTACAGCGGGCGGTTGTACCTCTTTGTTTTCGACAGGTTTATCCGCTTTCTTGCAATAAACAATAGAAAACGTGGTTAAAAGCAACAACGACAATAATATTTTATCTTTCATCTGAATATAATTTATACGTGAATGATGATGAAGCCATCATGAGCATGCTAGTACGCTCAGCATGGTTTCATTACAGTTTTACTTTACAGGTTGCACCTTCATTAATTAAATAGGTTTTGGTCTTTTTACCGGTTTGACTAATGCTGATCTTTAACTTATTGCCTGCTCTTTCAACCAACAGATCAAATCGGCCTCCAAAGGCATTGATCTTATTCAAGGCCATCTGGTTCCATTCTTTTGGCAAACGCGGCGTACAGTCAAAGCTGTCGAAACCTGTTGGACGCATCCCGAAAAGGCCTTCGGTATAAATACGGCAATACAAGCCACTCTCTGCCGAAAGATGCCTTTGGTTACCCTCCGGAAAGGCTTCAACCGCATAAGGCACGTGCTCGCCCAGCAAACGTCTCTGTGAATAATACTTGAGGAAATCCATTGCTTTTTCGGTTTCGCCAGCAGCAAAAACTCCACGCAGGGCATAAAGCGTAGAACGATCCCAGAAGGTGATTTTGCCCGCCTCTGTTGCCAAGCCATCAGCTGTCCATAATCTTGGCGAGAACAAGGCATCGATTGTCCCTTTTTTGCGCTCGTAAATGCCAACGGTTAACGGCAGGCAGATCCAAGCCCTTAAGGTCGTATTGGTCTCGTAATACTTGTAGGTATCAAAGCCTTCTACCTTGGCCCCGAAATATTTTTCGATGTTGGCCTTTAGCTCGTCGGCCTGCCTGGCATAGGCGTCTGTTTGGCTTTTCGGTTTGCCCAGCAATTTGCCCAGCATGGCTGCAGAGCGAAGGGCATCATAATACAAGCTATTGGTTGACAAGTTGGCTTTGCCGGCAGGGAACCTATTTTCCAGTTCGTCGCTGTCTGAAGTAACTACCCCTTCGGCGTTTAACTTTCTATGGCTATATTCCAAGCACCATTCAATCAATGGCCATAGCACCTTGGCCGAATCGATGTTGCCACAAGTTAAGGCATATCGAGAAGCGCCATAGGCAATCATGGCCTGGTCTCCCCTGTCGCCGGCACCTTTCCAAACTGCATCGCCTTCGGCCACGATAGAACTCGGAATAGGCTTGTAATCGGCATTCATATATTTGGCAAACCATCGGTAGGCATTCATCGCCGATTGATTACCGACTGCATCGCCCAAAAAGGCAAAAAAGGGGTTTACATATTCGGCTTGGTCATTGGCCCAAATAGCGGCATAGTAGGCTAATCCTCCCGGACCATGCAGGTAGCCACCTTTTGTTTGATAGATACTTTCGGTGGCACGGATTTTTGCAAAATCGAAAGTGGTGTTTAAAATCTCATTTGGGGTTACCAGTTGCAGTTTGTCCATTAAACCGGCAACCCGTTTCATCCTTGCGGCCTCTTCCGCTTCTGCGTTGATATTTAACGCCGCTGTTGGATTATCGGTAGCCAAATAATACACCGTAAAAGTTACCGATTTACCTGGTGCAACTACTTTGCTGCCTGCACCCAAAGTACCTGTAATGATACTGTGTTGCTTGTTTTTGCTCCTGAGGCTATCTGTACGTACTTCCTTTCTCAGGTATTCCATGGCAAAGGTCACGTCCTTATCGGTTACGTTCGTAAAGGTGAACTTTTCCAGGGCCATCGGCTGGTTTACCGAAGGATAGAACTTGCGCTGGATCTTTGCCAAAACAGGTGTTCCCGATTCGGCATTCACCGTCATTATTCCCTTTTGGCTGATGTCTGTAATCTTGTACGATAAATCGCCAGATTTGCCACTTTTGGCTAAATTGGTTTTAAGTAGCCTGTTGTTGATATAGAAACGGGGCAAATCGTTATCGGTGAAGCTATAAGAGATATGCGACCTCGTGGCATCGGGAAGCATCCTGAACGTTGGGAACACAATGGTCCTATTGATCGAGGATCTCCCCGCGCTGTCTACACCATACTCTACCCACATGGACACTTTTTCGCCACTCATCTCAATATGATCAGTGTGTGGCAACCTCTTGTCAAGCTTCCAGTTGATGCTTCCATCAGGTTGGATGGTCCAACGGTCTTGCTGGGGCATTAATTTTACCTGCGCCCTAATGGGCTCATGAAATCCTAAAAAAAGAACAATGGAAAGAACGGCTAATACTCTCATTTCTTGATTTGATTATTGATTTGGTTGGTTATTTAGTCATTAGCGCAGCTGCAGTCCACAAAATGGGTGCCTGTCCATGCAAATCGCCTACCACTCTTTTTCTGTCTAAATAATATTGTTTGTCGTTTTTCTTGTTGGTGCCTTCGCAGACTTCTTTAACATCGGCATTTTCGTCAATATAAGAAACCAAGCCCAGCCAGGCCTTTCTGGCCGCAGGCATATATGTCTTTTTAGCTAACCAGCCTTTTTTAACCCCAACCACCATGGCATAGGTAAACATTCCGGTCGAAGAGCTTTCTTCCCAAGAAGTAGGCTCATCTATCAGCTGCCTCCATAATCCCGATGGCGCCTGATATTTCAACAGCGAGGCCATCATGATTTGATAGCCTTTCATAATGCGGGCGCGATCTGGATTGTTTGCTGGCAAAGAAGTCAAGATTTCGGCCATTCCGGCTGCCATCCAGCCATCGCCCCTACCCCAAAAGAAAGGCACATCTGGCGCATGGTAGAAAAGGCCATTGGGCTTTTGCAACGAATCAAGGTACAATACCATTTCTTTGGCTGCCCTGTTGATGTACTTTACATCGCCCGTAGCCCTGTAGGCCTGGGTTTGCAAGGCAGTGATCATAAACATATCGTCTATCCACATGCGTGTATGCCAAGAGTAGCCTTTTTCAAAAGCTTCCAGCTGTTCTGGCTTTACTTTCACATTGGCATCTGGCTTTGCCCATTGTTTATCGGCAATGCTTTGTCCCAATTCCAAATACCTTTTGTCTTTGGTTTGGATATAAAGCTGCAGCGGCACCGAACCAAAAACAGCCCAGTCTACATTGGTTACCGGGGGCACCATTTTGGCTTCGGTGGTAAATACGGGTTCGAACCTTTTGATAAGATCGTTTTGCAAGGATTCATCGCCCGTGGCTTTGGCAAACTTCAAGGCACCATACCAGGTACAACTTTCTGGATAGGTAAATACCGATGGCGGCGTGGGCCTGTTAAAATTGGTATGTGGCGTAGCAACAAACCTGGCTGCCACCCTTTTGCCTACTTCTTCTGGCGAGGCACCTTTAGGCCATGAGGTTAAATTTGCAGATTGGGCAAAACCAGTGCCTGAACAGGCCAATATTAATCCGAAGATTACAGGTATAGATCTTTTCATATGAGTTTCCTATTTGGTTGATGCAATAAACAAAAATTGAGCATGCAAATAGTTTACTGGATTGGCTACTCCATCAGCAATTTTAGCATGAAAAGCTTTATAATAACCAAATGGATGTACATGCAATTGATTTTTAAACGGGAAAGATAAAATTGCATATGATATTGCCAATATGCTACAATCAATTAAAGCTGTTTCTAGCTACATTTAATTTCAGCCTGATAAGATCATGATCAAGAAAATTTTATTGTTAAGCACCGCCCTTTTTGTACTCGTATCGTTTAAAACAGTAATCAAAAAGCTAGAAGAGTCTAAATACATCAAGGTAAATGCCGATGGCTCCCTGAAATACATTCCTGATGCAAAAGGAAATATTATTCCAGATTTTAGCCATGTTGGTTACCATCAGGGCGACAAAGCCATTCCAGATGTAGCCGTGGTAAAAACCGTTAACGCTCCAGAAGACGGGGATAGTCGACAGCTTTTGCAAAACGCGATAGACGAAGTAGCTCGCCTACCCTTAGATAAGGACGGTTTTCGCGGGGCACTGTTGCTTAAAAAGGGGACTTATAAAATTTCAGGTACCTTACAAATTGACAAGAGCGGCATTGTATTAAGGGGCGAAGGAGAAAATGCCACCAAACTCATTGCAACCGGCAAAGGACAACGGTCGCTGCTAATTTTTAACGGAGCGGGCACCTTGAAAGAAATCAAGGATACCAGGGTGAAAGTACAGGATCAATTTGTGCCTGTAGGTACTTTCTCGCTTACTTTAACAGATGCCAGCAAGTTTAAAACCGGCGACGAAATCGTGGTATTCAGACCAGGTACCGATCAGTGGATCAAAGACCTGAAAATGGACCAGATTGAGGCCAGAGATGGCACCAAACAGTGGCAGGCCAAAGAATATAATTTGGAATTCGAAAGACGCATTATCAAAATTGAAGGCAATAAAATCACCCTTGACAACCCTATGGTGATGGAGATGGAACAAAAATACGGAGGTGCCGAAGTTTACAAAGCTTCTTTTGAAGGCCGATTAAATGAAGTGGGAATAGAAAATATGTACATCGAATCCGAATATGCTAATGATACCGATGAAGACCATGGCTGGGTTGCCGTTGAATTTAGCAAAGTGCAAAATGGCTGGGCAAGAAACATCACTGCCAAATATTTTGGCTACGCCGCCGTGAGCATTAAAGGAACATCTAAACAAATTACCGTAAAGGATTC
>JBCNPG010000559.1:0-2692 GCA_039593445.1 Pedobacter sp. | reverse complement strand
GCGCCTATGCGAGCCCAAAGACCTACATAATAGCCCGCGCGGTTGTCGCTGCTGAATGTATTCGAGGTATTAAATTTAGAAAGGTTCATCCCTCCCTTTAAGCCGAGCTGGAAAGAAGGCGCCACTTGGCTAAAAGCAAGGCTGCTTGCGCAAAGCAGTACAAATAATAGGCTGATCTTTTTCATAATAAAGCATTGAGTTTCTAATGTTATTAACGTAAAGATAATATTTTAAATTGAAAGCTAAATTTTGTAGTTTTATCAGAACCATTTGTCAATTTTCAAGTGTTTGTTTTTGAGTATTTTCCCTTCTTGAATGGAGTTTTCGTTTAATATCTATGCGATTGTTTTACTGGCCTGCGGCTGTACAACAATAGTTTTATCCAATTACATTTACAGAAGAGGCGGGGAAGCCGTAAAATGGTTCTCGATGATGATGCTCTCCAACGCCATTTGGTCTATCGCCTATGGCTTCGAACTGGCCAGCAGCACCTTAAGCCAAATCAAGTTTTTCATCAACATCGAATACATAGGCATTGCAACGCTGCCTTTAAACTGGTTTTTGTTCTGCCTCAGCTTTTGCGACAAGGAATGCTGGTACAAAAAACGATTAAACCTTACCCTTATCCTGATTGCGCCCATCGTCACCATATTGATGGTGTGGACCAACAGCTACCATCACCTGCACTACAAACACATTGGAATAGCTACCGACGGCCCTTTTCCGATGGTGGCCATTACTCCCGGCATTTGGTATCGTATTTTTACTATCTATTTTTACCTGTTATTGGCCTGTGGCTGCTACCTGATTTTAATGAAATTCAGGACCTCTGATCCCATTTACAAAAAACAGAACTACAGCATCATTATAGCCGCGCTTATTCCGTGGCTGGCCAACATGGCCTACCTATTGGGATTGAGACCACTGGCTTATTTAGACATTACGCCTTTTGCCTTTGTAATTACATCTTTCTTTATCCTGATTGGAATTTACCGCTTTAAGCTGTTCGATATCATTCCCATTGCACGGGAAAAGGTACTTGAACTGATGCAGGACGGCTTTTTTGTACTCGACCAGCAAAACCGCATTATCGATTATAACAAATCCATTCAGCGTTACATTTCCATAGCCAAAAACCAAAAAATTATAGGAACGCCACTGGAAATGATTTTTCCGAACCAGGCCCATTTTTTCGAACGCATCAAGAATCACCAGGCGGGTAAGGTAGAGCTAGATGTGGTACTCGAAAACAAGGTGCTTTACCTCGAAGCCGATATCCTTTTTTTGGCCGACAATAAAATCAACAACGATTTTACCATCATCAAGCTGCAAGACCTAACCAATTTTAAAAAAGAGGCCATCCGCACCAAAGAGCAGGCCAACGAATTGGAAAAGCTGAACCAGCTTAAAGACAGGATATTTTCTATTATTGCCCACGATTTGCGCGGCCCTTTGGTTAACCTTTCCGAAGTGCTTAAAATGATTGCCAACGACCAAATTACACGCGAGGAGTTTAAGAGCATCTCGCCTACTTTGAGCAAAGATATTATTTATACCACCGATTTGCTGGAAAACATCCTCCACTGGTCTAGGAGCCAACTTAAAGGCTTTGGCATCAAAAAAGAGTTCTTTAACCTGCGCAACCTCATTATCAACGAGATCAACTATCACCTGCCGGCCGCCACCACGAAGAAGATCAAAATCATTCATGATGTTTTTCCCGGCGAAATGGTTTATGCCGACATCCTCATGATCCAGATCGTGATGCGCAACATTTTAAACAATGCCATTAAGTTTTGCCATGAAAATTGCGAAATACACATTACCGCGGCGTATCAGCGCAATGGCACCATGCTGGTATGTATTCAGGATAACGGTGTTGGTATCCCGGCTAATGTGCTGGATCGTCTGTTCAAAGACGAGAACATAACAACCAGGGGTACCTTTAACGAAAAAGGAACAGGTATCGGCCTGATGGTATGCAAGGATTTTATGATCCGCAATGATGGCGATATTACGGTAAGCAGCGAGGCAGGCAAAGGCGCCAAGTTCTGCCTCAGCCTACCTACTTCCAAATAAAAAAGGCTCCAAATGGAGCCTTTCGCTATTATTTCTGACCTGTTACTTCGTTGATGGCCTGTTGCTCTTTGAGCGCTTCCACATTATTTTTATTTCCAAAATTGGCGGTTTTATCGGCAAAATAAGCGAGGATATCTACAATGGCATCCAAGTTATCGGCCACACGTTGGTGCATATCTGGTAAATCCTTTTCCAGTTTTTTATCGCCCAACTCTATATTGTCTACTTCAATCTTTCCAATTTTTTGGATGATGGCCTGCTGAGAGTGTTGCAAGTCTTCCAGTTCCCTTACGATCTTTTCCATTAATTCAAACTTCTTTAAGGTATCCATATGCTTTTCTAATTAAGGTTTAACAATATGTTTTGCCCAAATAGAACCAATTACCTTGCCAAAAAGTTTGGCACACTGCATTTTGTACCCGATAAATTTGGAGGTTTAATAAATAACTAATAATTTAGTTAAACTAAATACTTAGTTATGAAAAGCCCGTTTATAATCCTATTCCTTAACTTATCAGTATTGCAAATACGCGCCCAGCAAACGGCCAATGATTCGCTCCTGCTCGATTATTATCAAAACCAGCGCTTCGCCGATGCCGCCGACTATCTCAAA
>JBCNPG010000558.1:0-2705 GCA_039593445.1 Pedobacter sp. | reverse complement strand
AGTGTATTCTGATGCATGGCAGAAAAGTATAGAAGGCTGTAACATTGATGGGCTATTGCCACTCATACTCGATAATTTGCCGGAGCACCCGCCCTACTACGATAAAGATGAACTGACCGACCGCAGCCAGCGCTTTTTCGTATCGGAAATCATCCGCGAGAAGATCTTCAACAACTACCAAAAGGAAATCCCCTACAGTACCGAGGTAATCGTCACTTCTTTTAAAGAGGAGGATGACATTATCCGCATCAATTCAGAAATTATTGTAGAGCGCGATTCGCAAAAAAACATCCTCATCGGCAAAGGGGGCAGCATGCTTAAAAAGGTAGGTATAGAAGCCCGCAAAGACATTGAAAAATTTGTTGACAAGAAAGTTTTTCTGCAAACCTTTGTAAAGGTACTGCCAGATTGGCGCAGCAAAAAGAACTACCTTAAAAACTTCGGCTACGAAAACTAATGCCTACACACATGAAAAAACTACTTTTTATGGTGCTGGTTTTGGGTGGCACTACTTTGTTTGCCCAAGAAAGCAACAATGGCAAAAAGCTATGGGCCAAGTCTGTGCTCAATGAAAAGGCCCCCGAACTGGTTGTTGAAAAATGGCTTTCTAAACAGCCCAACACCAAAGGCAAGTTTGTATTGATCGACTTTTGGGCCACCTGGTGCGGACCTTGTCGCAAATACATCCCGATGCTGAATGATTTCCAGCAAAAATACGGCGACAAACTTGCCGTTATCGGGCTGTCAGACGAGCCTGAAGCAAGGGTAAAGGGCTTTAACGACCCTAAAATAACCTATGCCGAAGCCATCGACACGAAAAGAGCCCTCTACAGCCAGCTCGAAGTTAAAGGCATTCCGCATGTCGTTATCATCGATCCCAAAGGCATTGTAAGATGGGAAGGCTTTCCTTTGCTGGGCAATTTTGAGCTGACGGAAAAGGTGCTTACCAACCTGATGGAGAAGTACAAAAACTAATTTTAGGCTTCATCTTCAAAAAATTAAGCGTACTTTTGCAGGCTCGGCTAAGCGCAACAGCGAAAGCTTGGCTTGAAATATTCAACCAAAGCCCTGTTTCGCAAAAATCGTAAATCGTAAATCGCACAATCGTAAATCACATGAGCAATATCATCGCCATAGTAGGAAGACCCAATGTAGGCAAATCGACCCTATTTAACCGTTTAACAGAAAGTCGGAAGGCTATTGTTGACGATTTTAGCGGCGTAACCCGCGACAGGCACTATGGCGTTGCCGAGTGGACCGACAAGCAGTTTACCGTGATTGATACGGGTGGCTACGTGGCCAATTCTGAAGATGTTTTCGAAGCAGCCATTCGCGAGCAGGTGATGATTGCCATTGAAGAAGCCACTGTGATTTTGTTCATGGTTGATGTTACTACCGGCATTACCGATTTGGACGACGAGATTGCCCAATTGTTGCGCCGCAGCAAAAAACCGGTATTCACGGTCATTAATAAGGTCGACAATACGGCTTTAGAGCATGAGGCCCCTATTTTCTACAGCTTTGGCTTGGGCGAAATCTATACCATTTCATCAATGACCGGTTCTGGAACCGGCGAATTGCTGGACGATGTAGTGAAACATTTCGAAGATGCGCCGGAAGAGGAAAACTCGTTGCCAAAAATTACGGTAGTAGGCCGTCCGAATGTGGGCAAGTCATCGCTTGTCAATGCTTTGATGGGTATTGAGCGCAATATCGTTACCCCGATTGCCGGCACCACGCGCGATTCGATCCATATCCACTACAACCAGTTTGGCCATGAGTTTATGTTTATCGATACCGCTGGATTGCGTAAAAAAACCAAGGTAAAAGAAAACATCGAATTTTACTCGGTTATGCGTACCATCAAGGCCTTAGAGGAAGCCGATGTGGTGATCTTGATGATCGATGCACAAGAAGGCTTAGAATCGCAAGATATCAACATTTTCCATTTGGCCGAGAAGAATAAAAAAGGCATTGTACTTTTGGTCAATAAATGGGACTTGGTAGAGAAGAACAACAAAACCATGAAGGTTTTCGAAGATCAGATCCGCCAAAAGCTGCAGCCGTTTACCGATGTTCCGATTATTTTCACTTCGGTACTCAATAAGCAACGCATTTTCAAAGCCATAGAAACCGCGTTAGAGGTTTACAAAAATCGCGGCAAGAAAATATCGACTTCAAAACTGAACGATGTCATGTTGCCAATCATCGAAAGCTATCCGCCACCGGCACTTAAGGGCAAGTACATCAAAATCAAATACATTACGCAGATCAATGGGGTATCGCCCATGTTCGCCTTCTTCTGCAACCTGCCACAGTACATCAAAGAGCCCTACAAACGCTTTATTGAAAACAAGCTGCGCGAAAACTTCGATTTTTCGGGCGTACCGATCCAGATTTACTTTAGGCAGAAGTAGTAGTGCATCAGCGTTGTGCGTTTTGGCATGGCGTATAACATAGTTGCCTAAGCGCCGAGCTTAATATTCTTATTAATGCTACACCCTGTCTCAATACACAATACGCCAAGCGCTAGACCGCTACGGCACTCCGCGCTAGCGCCTTCACTAATTCATCGATATGTTCGCGCTGTACATTGGGCATGCAGATGATGTGCGACCAGCCATTTTCGGAGGCCAATTGCCACTTTTGCCTAATGGCCAGGTCAGGCTCGGGAAAGTTGACCGTAATGGCATTCGGATTTCGCC
>JBCNPG010000557.1:0-2718 GCA_039593445.1 Pedobacter sp. | reverse complement strand
AAGCTTTAGTTAAAACTTCGTACGACAAACCGTGGATTTTCAAGTCCATTTGGCAAGCCACAATACCATTTTCGGTACCGGTTACTTTAAAGTCCATGTCGCCCAAGTGATCTTCATCACCTAAAATATCAGAAAGGATAGCATATTTACCAGATTTGCTGTCGGTGATCAAGCCCATCGCGATACCAGAAACTGGTGCTTTGATTTTGATACCGGCATCCATCAAGGCCAAAGTACCTGCACAAACAGTTGCCATTGACGACGAACCATTCGATTCCAAAATATCAGAAACGATACGGATGGTGTATGGATTGGCTTCGCCAGTTGGCAAAACTTTTTTCAACGAACGCATGGCCAAGTTACCGTGGCCAACTTCGCGACGGCCTACGCCCCTGTTTGGTCTAACCTCGCCGGTTGAGAAACCTGGGAAGTTATAGTGCAACAAAAATTTGTTATAACCGTTGATGAAAGCACCGTCGATCATTTGCTCGTCGTCTTTGCTGCCCAAGGT
The DNA here is from genome assembly GCA_039593445.1 of Pedobacter sp. Classification (GTDB taxonomy): domain Bacteria; phylum Bacteroidota; class Bacteroidia; order Sphingobacteriales; family Sphingobacteriaceae; genus Pedobacter. Next base: position 2,207 of record JBCNPG010000557.1, on the reverse strand, counting down.
AACCGAAGTTAAAGATTGGGTTTCGCCACGGGTAAACACTGCAGAACCGTGCGCTGCTGGCAAATAGCCAACTTCGCTCCAGATTGGACGGATTTGCGTAGTGGTACGGCCATCCAAACGGATACCTTCATCTAACAACAAATTACGTACGGCATCGTATTGTACATCGTGGTAATATTTTTTGATCAAGGCTTTGGTCAAATCAGGGGTATCTTCCGGCTGATTTTCAAGCATGTCGTTGATTACTGCGGTGAAAGCTTCTGAACGGGCTTCTTTGGTGCTTGCAGATTTAGCGATTTCATACACTTGAGAATAAGCCTCGGCATATACTTTTTCGCGCAATTCATCGTCGTTATCTTCGTGGCTGTACAAACGTTTCATCGTTTTGCCAGCTTCTTCCTGCAATTCTAATTGAACCTTGCATTGAACACGGATCGCTTCGTGTGCAAATTTGATGGCTTCAACCATTTCTTCTTCTTGGATTTCGTCGGCTTCGCCTTCTACCATCACGATATCGTGGTGTGAACCGGCAACAACGAACTCTAGCGTAGCGCGTTCCAAATCGCTCAGGTATGGATTGATTACCAATTGTCCATCGATTTTAGCTACGCGAACTTCAGAAATCGGTCCGTTGAACGGAATATCCGATACCGCCAAGGCTGCCGAAGCCGCCAAGCCTGCCAAACAGTCTGGCATAATATTTTTATCGGCAGAGATCAAAGAGATCATCACCTGCGTATCAGCGTGATAATCTTCTGGAAACATCGGACGCAAAGCCCTGTCTACCAAACGAGAGATCAAAACTTCATAATCTGATAATTTAGCTTCACGGCGCAAGAAACCGCCTGGGATACGGCCGGTTGCCGCATATTTTTCTTGATAATCAACCGATAAAGGCAAAAAGTCGGTACCCGGTTTGGCGCCAACTGTTGATACTACTGTTGCCAGCAACATGGTATCGCCCATTTTTACAACTACAGATCCATCAGCTTGTTTAGCCAATTTGCCTGTTTCGATTTCTACAATTCTTCCATCGCCCAAATCGAACGATTTTTTTATTACATTCATTTACAAATTGTTGTGATGTGCTTTTTCCTCTTTGAAACACATCTTGTTTATATTTATTTTCTGGTTGTTAAAAGCAAAAAAGCCACTCTTAACGAATGGCTTTTAATGATAAAAGCTTATTTAATGATATCCCTAAGCTCAAGAGCTTTGATGATAGCACGATAGCGCTCAATATCTTTTTTGTATAGGTAAGCCAAAATTCCGCGGCGTTTACCTACCAATTTTTGAAGCGATAACTGAGTAGAAAAATCTTTGCGATTTTTCTTTAAGTGCTCAGTCAAATGCGCAATACGGTAAGTAAACAATGCTACCTGACCTTCTGCAGAACCCGTGTTGGTTTCTGTTTCGCCGTGTTTTTTGAAAATTTCGGCTTTTACCTCTTTACTTAAATACATTCTTGAATGGTACTAAAGTGTTTATAAATTAATTAATTGTGGCGCAAAGATAAAGTATTTTTATCTATTCGCAAAGCAAAAACATTTAATCCAAACACAAAATACCATACTGAATCTTAAGGAGTTAGAATTACGTGCAAACGGCAACCGCCTAAACAGATGTTAAAACAACAAACCGGGAGCCAATTAGCGTTAAACCGCTCAATTGCCAGCCCGTTTAGCTGAAGGCCTTTAAGACAGCCCCAAGCGACTTACACTTCACCATGCGACAGTTTTTCCAGCACTTCTGCTAGTCCTCCTGCCCTAAATGGCCAGATTGCACTTCCCCTTTTTCGCCCAAGCGCCTGTTGTCGATCCCGCTATTGGGCTGATGGTCGTCGTTACCCGTGTATCTTTCTCGCGTACTCGTCCAATCACCATTTTTATTGGTTTCTATTTCTTCGTTACTTGGCCTCGATACCGGATCGGGGCTGTTTTTGGGATCTGTTGCTTTCATGGTTTGCAGATTTTTATCAATAAACTAACCCCTTCGCCCCCAAAAAGTTTTGTCTAAAAGCAGTCAGCATAAAAAGAGCTTAAAACATATTTACCCCTTCTACGGTTTAATTGCAAAAAAAGATGCGCTATGGAAACCATATTCATTTTAGCCCTACCCGTTGCCTGCATTGCCTGGACCTTTACCAAGGAAGAGGTTGTAATGGAACGGAGGGTGGTTTGCGTAGACCGATCAAGAGGATGCAAACA
>JBCNPG010000556.1:0-2724 GCA_039593445.1 Pedobacter sp. | reverse complement strand
CTCAAATCCGGCAGATAAAGCTTTGTATGGCCAGCCATTGCAACCTTACAATGCTTCAAACGTGGCGCAACGCTTCCAAAATGGGGCTTTAGATACCATTCGCCACTGGTTTGGCTGGCCACACTACAAGGTATTCATCAATTCGACCAATGCATTGGCGGTTGATCCTTACTGGAACCCGCCTCGCGGTACCAACACCGATTGGTATGTGTTCCGTTTGGCCGAAACCTATTTGTTGCGTGCTGAAGCCTACTATTGGAAAGGGGATCTGAACCTGGCCATGCAGGATATCAACGTAGTTAGGGCCCGTGCCAACGCCCAATTGCTAACCGATGCCAGCAAAGTAACCATCGGTACCATTTTAGATGAGCGTGCCAGGGAGTTATATTGGGAAGAACCGCGCAAGACCGAGCTAACGCGTATTGCCTACATTTTTGCGCAAACCGGAAAACCGGCCTATAATGGCAAAACATATAGCCTGAATAACTTCTCAGACGATAATTTCTTCTATGACCGTATCATCGAGAAAAATGATTTTTACAGAAACCATGTGCCAACCTTGCAAGGTGTGAAGTTTAGCATCGCTCCTTATCATGTTTTATGGCCAGTACCTATCTCGGCACAGAACTTCAATACCGAAGGCCGCATTAACCAAAACAAGGGTTACAGTGGCTACGAGAAGAATGTTCCAGCCAAAGATAAAATCGAATAATATTTTAGCCGTTCCTTCCGTACATTTATTGAGCAGTAAAAGAGCAGTCGACAGACTTGCTCTTTTTTTATGCTTTTTAATGAACAACCAATTTACAGTCGACCATTACTTTTTGGTAGTTTTTGATCTCTATTTCCTTGTCAAGGAGTTTGAGGAGCAGGCTAATGGCATTTTCGCCTACAGATTCGGGATTTTCCTCTACCGAAGCAATCGGCGGAAGGTCTAAATAACTGATAAAGGAATTATTGCCAAAGCCAATGCATTCTATTTCCTTAACCTGTGGATGGTCAATGCTTCTCAGGTATTTAATGGCATCGAAAAGGATGAGCTCCTTAAAGGCAACCAGGGCAGTAGGCGCCTGATTGACATCGGCAAATAGTTTTTGGATGGCCGCAATGGTATTTTCCTTGTCAAAATCGGTATAGGCCACAAGATTTACATCAAAGGCAATGTCATTGTCTTTCAGTGCATTGATGTAGCCGTTGAAGCGGTCGTGGGTAAAGCTGATCATTTTAGGTCCACCCAGATATGCAATTTTGCGATGTCCTCTTTTAATCAGCAGTTCGGTTGCCTCATAGCAGCCTTTAAAAGTATTGCCCAACACCTTGTGGCAGTTGAGGTTAAAGCTCGGATTGCGTGTGTAATAAACAATCGGGATACCGAGGTTCTCAAATTCGTTGAAATGGGAAAAGTCCTGGGTATTTTTTGAAATGGCCACAATAAGACCATCAACTTGGCTTTTCAAAAGCATGGTTGCCGATCGCATTTCTTCTGCCAGGTCATCTTTTGTTTGTCTGATGATGATTTGATAGCCATGTTGGGTCGCAAATTGTTCGATGCCATAAATGCTCCGCGTAAAAAAATGGTCGAGTAGGTTAGGCAATATTACCCCAATGATCCTCGATTTTCTTTCCTTCAGGTTAATGGCCGATTTATTGGGAATATAGTGCAGTTCCCTGGCCATGTCCTGCACATGCTTTTTGGTATGTTCGTTAATGGTGGGATAATTATTGAGCGCCTTAGAGACTGTAGATACAGATATTTTGAGTTTTTCTGCAAGTAACTTTAGGGTAATAGGGGTGTTGCTCATCTTCTTTTCCAGTCTACCATGCATAGTTAAGTAAAATCTGTTAGAATTTCAAACGTTTGAAATGCGTTTTTGGTTCGTATTGCCAGCTTTTTGCTTCACAACCGAACCCCCTTTTCTTTTAGTTTTCCTAATTTAAGCGCTCCAAATAGACCGAAGAATAGATATGAATCGTATGAACAACCGCTCCATTCCAAATATCGCACATTACATAGCAACAGAAGCTAAAAACCGCTTTTTTGAATGCAAATGACCAGTTTTTTAAGGTAACAAATTGTAAACAAATCATAAATCTGCGATGCGGATAAAGCGTATTGTTCAGTTTTTTTACATTTATGCTAAATAACAGATAATCAGTTGTTTATTGTGTTTTTAGTTTGCGCCTAAAGCGTATCAATATAATTATAACTACTTATATATCAATTGATTATAGATTTTATTTGTTTGCAAGTTTGAACTATATTAATCTATATTTACGGCTCAGAAAATTTTTCTGGCTAATTAACCAACCAACCAAATTATAACTGTATGAGGAAAATTCTACTCAAAAGAATTTTGCAGCAAATTTCAATAACACTGCTCTGGTGTTTTTTGTTGCAAACCAGTGCTTTTGCAAATGCCTTGCATCGCATAACGATCAACAAACCTTTAACCGTGGGCAAGCGGAGTGAAGAAGTAAGCGGACGTGTTACCGACTTGGCCGATAAGCCCCTGGTTGATGTGGCGGTTCGACTGAAGGGCAAGCCCAATACCACGGTGCTTACCGATCTTGATGGCAGGTACCTGATCAACGCCGACAAAGGAGATATTCTCGTTTTTAGCGTGGATGGTTTTGTTACCCAAGAAATTGGATTTGCCGGTTTAGTGATCGTTTTTATCGCATTAGGAATAATTGGTGCAATACTGCCTGGTATGCCAACAACTG
>JBCNPG010000555.1:0-2745 GCA_039593445.1 Pedobacter sp. | reverse complement strand
CTATAAAAAGAACAAGCCACAGTTCAAGATCCTAAAAAGCATCCTGACTTTTTCGAATGGCAAAACCCTGTTTACCCCTGTGCCTGAAGAGGTCATGGAAAACAGCTGGTTCGATTTTGAGCAGGCTAAGCAAAACAACGTGCTTTACACCAATACGGTAGCCGGTACCAGCACCGTGCAGAAGAAAATATTCGAAGAAACTTACCTGGTAAAAGACAGCACCCGAAAAATCAATTGGAAATTAACCGACGAGATCAGGAACATTGCCGGTTACGATTGTAGAAGGGCCAATGCCGTAATTATGGATTCGATCTACGTGGTGGCTTTCTATACCGACGAAATTCCGGTTTCTGGCGGACCAGAATCTTTTACAGGATTGCCTGGCATGATCTTGGGCCTTGCCCTGCCTAAAGAGCACATTACCTGGTTTGCCACCTCGGTGAGCGAACAGCCGGTTAACGATGCCCAGTTAAAGGAACCTACAAAGGGCAAGCCTACCGACAACAAAAAGCTTTCCATCATTTTAAAAGATGCGTTAAAAGACTGGGGCGATTATGCGCTCGACATTTTAAGGGCTGTCAGTATTTAAGTTTACCTGGACTTATTGGGCAGGCTGGCTTTGTTTGCCCACCACACGCATGCGATTGGCTGCCCACAGCCACACCAGCAGCATCGGCAATAACCAGAAAAAAGTACCCAACAAAAAAGCCAATGTAAATTCCTGCAGATCGGTAGAAGCAAGACCGCTCATGATTGTAAGTGCGAATGCGGGAACAGTAATAAAAAGCACAATCATGAAAGCATATTTAATGGCAACGCGCACAAAAGGCTTGCCATCCACAATAATTGCATTTCCGGCTCTTTTGCCAAAAATAAAGGTCAGTCCAAAAAGGATAATTAAAATGCCAATAAACCTTACACTGGTAATGGCCTCCAAAAAGAACAGCATACCATTTGCAAAATCGCCATTGGTTTGCTGATAAAAGAAAAACAACAGCATAACCAGTACCGCAATAGCTGTCTTTATCAAAGCCTGGTTTCGGCCAAAGTTTTTTGCTTCTTCTAAGGTCATGTGCTGAAATAGAGGGGCAAGATAGGAAATGTTTGTTGTTTGCTTGAGTTTTATGGCAAGGGAATAACGTGAGCTCAGTTCACCAACAACTTATAGCCTTTACCGTGTACGTTTAAGATCTCAACTTTCGGGTCTTCTTTCAGGTATTTGCGCAATTTGCTCAAGAAAACGTCCATGCTGCGGCCGTTAAAGTAATTATCGTCGTGCCAAATGCTCAACAAGGCCTCTTCCCTCGTTAAAACGGTATTTTTTTTAAGGCAGATCAACTGCAGCAATTCGGCCTCTTTGGTCGATAGCTTTTGTTGTTGGCCATTGAAATGGATCAGTTGCGTGGTATAGTCGAAAGTATATTTGCCAATCTGGAATTGGGTTTGTGCAGGTTCGTTGCTTACCCCTTCCTTGGTAGCCACGCGCTTGAGCAGGGCATTGATGCGCAACAGCAATTCCTCGATGCGAAAAGGCTTGGTAATGTAATCATCGCCACCCAAATCGTAGGCTGAAGCCTTGTCTTCCATCATGGCCTTGGCAGTAGCAAAGATAATGGGCACCTGCTGGTTGGTCTTCCTGATTTCCTTGCCCAAGGTAAAACCATCTTTTTTTGGCATCATCACGTCTAAAATACAAAGATCGAACTGCTGTTTCGAAAAAGCCTTCAGACCTTCTTCACCATCAGTACATAACACCACATCAAACTTGCCTTTGAGCTGCAGGTAGTCTTGCAGCAACAGGCCCAAGTTAGGGTCATCTTCTACCAATAGGATTTTCTTCATCATGATTAATTGCTATGTTTAAATGGTATAATAACTTCAAAAGTGGTGCCTTTGTCTTTTTCGCTTTGTACCTTAATGCTGCCACCCATCTGCGCCAAAATGTCTTGTACATAGTTAAGCCCCAATCCAAAGCCTTTCACATCGTGCAGGTTTCCGGTATGTACCCTATAAAACTGGTCAAATATCCGTTTGGTTTGGTCTTTGGTCATGCCAATGCCTTCGTCGGCCACCTGTATGTACAGGCTCCTGCTCGTACTCCGCGTGCTGATGGTTATTTTTGGCTCGTTTAAGCTGTACTTGTTGGCATTATCTATCAGGTTGTAAATAACATTAGAAAGATGCAGTTCGTCGCCCATCACCAGGTCTTCGGCCGAGTCAAGGTTTAACGTAATTTGGGCATTGCGCTTTTGTAATTGCAGGCCCATGCTATCCACTACGGCGGTGATCAGGTCATTAACGTTAACTGGAGCGTATTCCAGCTTGATTTCTTTCTTTTCGAGTCGGGCTACACTTAGCACCCGTTCAATATGGTTGCCCAAGCGCACGTTTTCATCATAGATGATATTGGCCAAACGCCCGATGCGCGTTTTGTCTTCCACTACTTCCGGGTCTTTCAACGCCTCGCTGGCAATCATAATCGTAGCTACCGGCGTTTTAAATTCGTGCGTCATGTTGTTGATAAAGTCTGTTTTCATTTCCGCGACAGGGCGAACCAGACCAGGGCCAGGATCACCGGCAGGATGATGAACTGGGGCAGGATCACGCCCTTGATGATCTCGTTGGCGAGCTGCGCCCGCTTGTCCAGCGTTTCCGCCACCTGCACGAGCGCGAGGCGCGGTTCCTGGGAAGCGTCCAGCAGCGGCTGCAGGTTGACCCAGGCATAGGCGATGCGGATCGGCGTGC
>JBCNPG010000554.1:0-2765 GCA_039593445.1 Pedobacter sp. | reverse complement strand
TTTTCGACCTTAAAAACCAGCTTATCATCCCTTATTTTCAACTGAATGTGGATATAAGCGCCCAAGATATCAGCACTATACTTAAACGCATTTTCTACAACCGGCATCAACAACAAGGTCGGAAAATCGTAATCATCCCTCTCTATGGCCAGGTCAAGCTCTACTTTTGTAAAATTAAGCCTGATCTGTTCCAGCTCTACATAGTCTTTTAAAAGCTGCAGTTCCCTGCTGAGAGGCATTTTATTATTGGTCGAGTTGTAGAGCGAGTAGCGCATAAACTCCGACAGGCGCGCCACCGTTGTTGCGGCTTTGGCATTTTCTTTTTTTAAGATGAGGCCATAGATGTTGTTGAGCGAGTTGAATAGGAAATGCGGGTTTACCTGCGATTTCAGGAAATTAAATTCGAGCTCTACATTTTCCTTGGCCAGCTTCATCGTGGTTAGCTCCTGCCTAAAAGACTGCAGGCCAATTTTGATGGCCAATGGGATACAGATAGAAAAGGCCAACATAAAAAACATGCCGAAACTCACCAATTTGGCGAATATGCGATTGGGCCAAGGCGTATGGAGAAACTGATAAAAGCCACTGTCGCCACCTTTGAGCAGCAGCATGCAGCTCGCACATCGATTTAAAATGAGTTCTTCGCTAATGGTATTGATCAAAGTATAACCCAACAGCAACAACAGGATGCTCAAAACGGCAAAAAGATACCGCCCCTGCCTAAGCTTGGGCAACACATAGTAAACCAGCGGATAATACACCAAGACCAGGTTAAGCGTAGCCGCCAATGCGAGCAGCGCCAACACCCCAGCATGAAACGAACTGTAGATGTTGAAGGAAATGGCAGTAAGGTACCAGCTGAGCAAAAACTGCAATACCCAAAAAACAAGATGCGCAACTACCCTTATTTTTTGATCGCTATGAAGTTTTTCGCTTAAGATCTTAAAATCCATGATGCTAATCTCGCATTTAAAAATACTTCTTTGTTAATATTTCCGACCAATGTGTTCATTTAGCCGATGAACAGCTGGTACTTGACAATTAAAAATAATGCAAGCATGCCAAAAAACCTTATTGCCGAAAATAAGGCATTGGTCTTTTTCTTTTCAAAGCCTGCCGAATTTCTTTTGCCGAACGCACCGTTTGCCTTCTATTTGGACAGAAAACAATGGCAATGATTACAATCGACAATTTAAGCTATCGCTACAATAAAAAAACAAAATTGTTCAACGGCCTTAGCCTTCAACTGGAAACAGGCAAGATCTATGGCCTATTGGGTAAAAACGGCGCAGGAAAATCGACCTTGATGAAAACCATTACGGGCTTGCTTGCTCCGACTGAGGGCACTTGCCTGGTAAACGGACTGTTGCCACACAGGCGAGAGCAGGATTTCCTCGAACAACTGTTCTTTATTCCCGAAGAATGCTACCTGCCCCCGCTGAGTATTCCCAATTTTATAGCCATTTATGCGCCTTTTTATCCCCGATTTAGCCACGAAGCTTTTGCAGCGTATCTCCAAGAATTTAACATCACGGAAAACAGCGAGTTGCCACGACTTTCCTTCGGCCAGAAAAAGAAAACGTTTATTGCCTTTGGTTTGGCCACCAACACCAAACTATTGGTGATGGACGAACCTACAAACGGACTGGATATTCCTTCAAAAGTGCAGTTCCGCAAGCTGCTCTCGCAAGCCAACACAAAAGATCAGACCATTTTGCTTTCTACCCATCAAGTACGCGATCTGGACGACCTCATCAATTCGGTAATCATCATGGACAACAGTAAAATCCTTTTACATGAAGATAAAGACCAACTCAACAGCAGGCTCCTATTTGCCGACAAAACGCAACTAAGCGCCCATGAAGATATACTTTATGAAGAAGAAACGCCTAATGGGCTGATGACCATGTGCAGCAATCCGAGTCACCAAAGCACTTACCTCGATTTGGAAATCCTTTTCAATGCCACGCTCAGCAATCCAGCACTTATTTCATCCATCTTTAAATCTTAATCAACCATGCATTTTATACTTCTTCTTAAACGACAATGGTTCGAAAATCGTAAAACATGGCTGATCGGCCTTTTGGGCATAGCAGCCATCCTGGCCACCTTGTTGCTACTCACTTGGCATTGGCGCACCAGTTTTAACGGCGATACTACCCGGGGCATATTTTTGATTCTGCTTTTTGTGGGCGGAGGCTTGCTTATCAACTCCATTTTAAAGGATTTGGGCAACAAGCAAAAAGGGATTTGGCTATTGCTCCTTCCCACTCCTGTAGCCACTAAGCTGGCCATCGCTATTTTTTATGGCATATGGGTTTATCTAGTGGTTTATTTCGGTGTGTTTTACGGTATCAGGGAGCTGATGCTGGCATTTTTTGGAAAAGAAGCCGCCAACTGGGGAGAATTTGACCTGTTTAAAAACAACTTCTATTATTTCATCTTTACATTTATCAATTTCCAATCGATCGTTCTATTAGGCAGCGTTTACTTCAACAACGTCCAATTCATCAAAACCATATTGGTTATCATCGTCGGTTTCTTCGTCGCTTTCAATGCCAATACCTATATCCTACAATTCATTACACATGAAAATGCCATTGTTTCCAATATACCGTTGGGCGGATTTATATTCAGCTATAAGAATGAGAATATCGCCGTGAACCCCAGTTCGCTAATGGAGACCATTACTTCCCTGATTTTATGGGTGGCCGTACCGGTTACCCTATGGCTGGCCACCTGGTTCAGGATCAAGGAAAAACAGC
>JBCNPG010000553.1:0-2775 GCA_039593445.1 Pedobacter sp. | reverse complement strand
CCTGATGAGCGGGATTATTGCCGTGAGTGCAGTGTTTGCCATGGCCAGCGTCTTGTTGGTATTCCAAATGGGCCAGCCTCGCATTTGGATGAGCATGAGTAGAGACGGGTTGTTGCCAAAAAAATTCTCTAAGGTACATCCAAAATATAAAACTCCATCCTTCTCAACTATTGTTGTTGGCTTTGTTGTAGCCATACCAACATTATTCTTGAACCACAAGGCTGTAACTGATTTATGTTCAATAGGGACTTTATTTGCCTTTGTACTGGTTTGCGCAGGAGTATTAGTATTACAAAATAAACCTGACGTACAGCGAGGAAAGTTTAAAATACCTTATGTAAATTCAAAATACATAGTTCCTTTAATACTTTTAATAGGTTTAGGGCTTTCATTTACTAGATATAAAACAGAATCAATAGCTTTTATCACAAATCAAACTAAGATTAATGATCCTAATACTTTCATTAAATCTTTAGATAGCAACGAAATCACAGTTGTAAAAAAGGAAATCAGTGCCAGCCCAGTAGTTTTACAAGGCAAGCAGATTGACGCCGAAGCTTATCTGAGTAGCCTTACTACTGAGCAATACAGTAGTTTTATGAACAAATCTTCTATTTCGTTCAACAAAAAATATGAAAGTGGCTGGTCCTTGTTCAAGCATAAAATTCCGATGTGGATTTTTCTATTTATTTGCATTATTATTACCTATTTCTGCATCACCAAAAACCTTTCTCTCATTCCTGTACTAGGTTTGATTAGCTGTTTATATATGATGTGCGAACTTGAACTCTCCAACTGGATTGGCTTTGGCGGTTGGTTGATCGTGGGCTTGGTGATTTACTTTTTGTATGGCTACAAGCACAGTAAGTTGGGCCAGGCTACGGCAAGTAGTTAATTATTCATTGTTGGAGAGGACGCCAATATAAAATAGATCCACCTGCGTATGACCATTTTCGAAAAATTGGCTTTTCATCAAAGCGTAAAAGCGCTTTGCAGAATCAAAAGGAGAATAGCAAAAGATCAGCCAATCTTTACTTACGGTTATGTTTTAGCTTATTCAGACGATTTTGTATTAGTTAAAGAGGTGGGCGATCATCGAATTGATGGTTGCAAAATTTTGCCAATTTCTGCCATTGTTAAAATAAGACATAACGAATTCGACAAGTACAACGATTATATCCTAGAATCCGAAAAGCTTAAAGATCAAGTAAAAAACAGCTATAACCTTGATCTGACCAATTGGCAGACCATCTTCACTTCCATCCAAAAAATAGGCCTAAATTGTACGGTAGAAAACGAAAGTGATAAATACTCGTTCTTTAAAATTGGCCCGATTGTCAAGGTGAAAAAGAAAAGCATTTTGCTCCAGAATTTCGATCCCGCGGGCTACATTGATGAGGAACCTACAAAAATCAGGTTCAAGGAAATTACCACAGTCGGCTTTGATGATAACTACACCAACGTTTTCGGCAAGTACCTGAGAAAGAGGGATTGATCACACTTTCGCGAAGTTTTTCAAACTTCGCGAAAGTGTATTCCGACTGCGAACTGATAACCGCAACCTGCTAAACTGCCAATCGGTTCAGTTCGATATCGTCAGGCGTTACAAAGATTAATGGTACTTTTTCTACGTCCACATAACTCGAATCCAAACCAAAACTGCTCTCTTCCGATAAGGCGAAGTGTTTCAGCAAGAAATAGTAATTCATAATGCTGCGCTCGTAAAAGCTCAGTTTGCTGAATTTAGACAGGTGTTTTTCCAAAAGCACAAAGCGGAAATCGCCGGCAATCTTATGACGGTTTAAAGAGGTATATTGGCTGGTAATGTCTACTTCGCCATTTTTAACCAGTTCTTCAACCACTTTACGGTACAAGAGGTTTACGCGCTGCTCAACCCTAAAGCCTAATTTGAAATCGATCCTGATCAGTTTGTCAGGGATAAGGAATTCAACCTTATAATCCATCGTATACGGCTCGTCCATTACATCTACGTGAACCAACCAGTACACATCAGCGCGTTTAGGCTCTTTCTGAATAATAGAATAGATGATTTTCGATTCGATTTCTGTTTTGAAGTTGGCACTGGTGAGGTAGACCAATTGCGACGAATATTTGGGCACCGAAATGTCTTCGCTCAGTTCTTTGATGATCTGGTAATAATCTTCGATGTCGACATATTTCACAAATCGGTTCTTGATCTTTCTGGCTACATACCAGCCCCACATTACCGTAAACAAGGCCGAACCTAGTAACACGGTCAGCCAGCCACCTTCTAAAAACTTGTGCAGGTTACTTACCAAAAACGTTCCTTCAATCAATACATAGGTGGCGATAAAAGTAATGATCAAATAGCGAGGAAAACGCCTGCTTCTGAGGTAGTAGCTTACCAAAATGGTGGTCATGAGCATCGCAATGGTGATGGAAAGCCCATAGGCGGCATCCATTTTTTCAGAGCGCTCGAAGAAGAATACAATGCCGCAGCAGCCTATCCAAAGCATCCAGTTGATAGACGGCACATACAGTTGGCCCTTGCTAACCGAAGGGTAAACAATGCGTATTTTTGGCCAAAGGTTTAGCCTTACCGCTTCCGAAATCAAGGTAAACGAACCGCTGATCAGGGCCTGGCTGGCAATAACGGCTGCCATTGTGGCCAATACCACCATCGGGATCTGAAACTGCCCCGGAACGATCTGGAAAAAGGCATTTACTTTTGAACTGGGCACATAGCTGTTCATGTTATGGATGATCCAAACACCTTGGCCCAAATAATTGAGG
>JBCNPG010000552.1:0-2780 GCA_039593445.1 Pedobacter sp. | reverse complement strand
TTTTTCAACATGTTTACAAAAGCAATTGGATTAGCCCTGACTTCTTCTAGTTTAGAACACGGAACCCTTATCATAATTTCTATTCTATTTTATTCTTATCTCCCATGTTGCCAACAATAGCCTCCACTGCTGGCCTTCCGTTTACATCTCGCTCCTTTTTTGGTTAAGGCTTTGCATTGGTCTGCATAAACACTCGATTTAGCCTTGTTCGTTGTTGAAGCGCTGTTGCTCGGCAACAATTGCATAGTGCTTTTGGGCTTGCAAATACCACAACTCCCACCGTTGCCACAGTATCTGCATCTCGAACAATTTGTACAGGCATTACAAGGCGTATTGCCATAGCAGGTAGCCACTGTAGATACGCTGGACTTTTTTGTTGAATTCAATGAAAAATAAATCAGCACACAGCTGAGGCAACATAATACAAGCGTTTTCAATATTCGGACAATTGGGTTTCAACTTATTCACCTAAGCGTAAGGCTGAATCTTGCAGATCTAAAATTATGGCTAAATATGCCTGCCTTTTATCCGGTTTTCCGTAACGAAATTCAAAAGTGCTTTGAGGCATCAGGAACAAAGATGTTTGACACGAAAATTTTTTCTTACCTCCCAATAGCCACAGGTTGTGGCCTTTTTGCAAACAAATATCCTACAAGCAGGGTTATTTGAACGGCGCTCTTTCGAACTAACCTTAAAATTTGAGCTCATGAAAAATGCCAGCACACCCAAAAACAATCCGCATGTACAAGGCGGGCCAATAGCCAATCGCGCACATCAGGACATCAAGGTAGATAAAAAACAGAATGGCATCAGCAATGCCGGTGGCCAGCGCTCCGATCAAACGTCCAATAAAGACAATGAGCGGAAGCGCGAAAACAAATAGACAGCGCAGCACCGAAAAGGTGCTTTTTTGTTGGCAGCCATAGATTTCTTGATGGTTAAAGCTATGTTGCTTTCGCCATGGCAATGATATCCCTGCCTTCAACCACCCTTCTTTCGTTGTGATGATCCAAAGTATGAATCATGGCCAAAGCCAATTCCTTCAGCGTACAAAATCCATTTGGAAACAGGGCCCTTCCGATGGGAAATAGCCAATTGATATATTTATAGAACGAATGGGCATATTTAAGCCCCTTAATGGGTTTGATAAAGCCAGGCCTGAAATTAAATACCTGTGCAAAAGGCAGCTTCATCAAGTCGTTTTCGGTTTTGCCTTTCACCCTCGACCAATTGGAACCGCCTTGCTCGCTGGTATTGGTACCTGCACCAGATACATAGCAGAAAGTCATGCCTTGATTATGTTTACTCAGGGTTTGGGCAACGCGCATGGTCAAAACATAGGTCATTTGGTAATATTTTTCTTTATCCATGCCTACCGAAGACACGCCCAGACAAAAGAAACAGGCATTATAGCCGGTCAGCTGTGCCTCGATAGCAGAAAAATCAAAGAAATCGGCATGTATAATCTCCTTTAGCTTAGGGTGACTGTAGCCACAGGGTTTGCGGTTGATCACTAAAACTGCTTCTACCGCTTCGTGTTGCAGACACTCGTAAAGTACGCCCTCGCCTACCATACCTGTAGAGCCCGTAATGATGGTTCTGATTTTCTTCATGTCCTAATTTAAGCATTTAATAAGTTGAAGCAACCAAAATTTGCTAAAACCAAGTAAGGTTTTGGGCTGTTATTTTTACATTTGCCACATTGATAGCCTAATCAACCAATGCCAGAACTTCTCCTCTTAACCGTCATGCTGATTCCCCAAATTGTAGCCGGGATCTATGCCAAAAGCATCGGCAAGAATTTTTGGTTCTGGTTTTTCATCTCGTTTTTGATCCCCATTATCTCGCTGATCATCCTGTTGTTTTTAGACAAAGACAAGGATAGCAAAAGAAAAGGTTATGGCTTAGCCGATCATGTAGAACGCAAAGACGACACGATTAATCACATCGAGACCTAGCTCTTTTATCAGTATCTTTTTTAGCGCTTAGTTTGGCGAACAATGCGGTCAAATTCCCCTAGGCAATATGCTTGCCCCCCGAGGGGTTCAGGGAGAGGAAAAGAAACATAAACCCCACGCTCATCACCGGTTCCCTAGCGTTCGTGTACTTTTCCTTTTGGCTTTGAAATAGTTTTGTTTCATTTGCTTCGTCAAAACTTATCAACTCCGATGTCAAACCCCAAAAGAAGCCTATCATTGTATTGGAAATGCCAGCTCATTGGCTGGTCGCTAGCCTCTCTCTATTGGGCATTGGTAGGCTATTTGGGCTCTAACTTTAGCTTCATCTTAGGCATATTTCATTTCTTGGGCGATCTGTGCATCTACATCATCCCTACCCATTTGTTCAGGAATTTATCTAAACAGCAACATTGGGAGCAGCTCAGGCCCAAAAAATTATTGCCAATCGTACTAACCGCAATCTTGTTGTTGGGAAGCATTTTTATGGTCCTCACCATCACCAAAAACTATTGGTTCAGGACCTGGTGGGAACCCAATTTCTTAGGAAGTTTCGTTTTTTATTTCAAAACGAGTTGGCTCACCACCTGGATGACAGGCATCCGCCTCATGTGCATTTGGATATTAGCTTATTACCTCTACCACTATGCCCAAGCCGAAATCAGGGCCAGCAAAGAAAGCGCACGCTTAAGCCTCATCGCCAAAAATGCACAACTCGACAATTTAACGGCGCAGCTGAACCCCCATTTTTTCTTCAACTCGCTCAACAACATCAAAGCCCTGATCAACGAAAACCCCAATACTGCCCGAAGAGCTATCGACCTC
>JBCNPG010000551.1:0-2790 GCA_039593445.1 Pedobacter sp. | reverse complement strand
TGGGAACGTGCTAAGGCCGGGAGGTTGGGGAAGGGGTGCGGAAGAAACGCGCTACAACTGGCAGGTGGATAATTTGTTGAAATGGAATAGAACTTTTGCCAAAATCCACAATTTCGACGTAACCCTTTTGGCCAACGCCGAGAAATACCAAACTTGGTGGACACAGGCCGGCAACCAGGGTTTTACGCCAAGCGATGTATTGGGCTATCATAACATTGGCGCAGGAACTACGCCAACAGTAAGCAGCGAAGATAAAGTATATACCGGCAATGCCCTCATGGCCAGGTTAAACTATAGTTTGATGAACCGTTATAACTTAACCTTGTCGCTGAGAAGAGATGGCTATTCGGTATTCGGCGTGAATTTTAAAAAGGCAACTTTCCCGGCAGCAGCCTTGGCTTGGACCTTTACCGAAGAATCGTTCATGAAAAACATCAGCTGGCTAAATTATGGTAAGCTTCGTCTTTCTTATGGTATCAATGGCAACCGCGATTTGCGCAATATTGATAATGGCACGGTCGATCCATATGCCGCATTAGCCATTTTGGCTGGTGATAAATACATTTCGGTAAATGGCAGTGGCGTAGCTACTTCTACCAATACAGTAGCCAACGGTACACGCATGGCCAACTCAAACCTCAAATGGGAAGAAACCAAAGCCTTTAACGTTGGCTTGGATTTCTCGGTTTTAAAAGACAGGGTCAGCGGTTCGATTGATTTGTACGATAAAACCACCAGCAATTTATTGGTAAGGCAAAATGTTCCGGATGTAACCGGATACGGCTATGTGTATTCGAACTTGGCCGAAATCAAAAACCACGGTATGGACATCAGCCTGAACAGCAGGAACATGAATACCGAAAATTTTAAATGGAATACCAGCTTTACCATGTCTTTCTCCAGAAACAAGATCGAAAAATTAGCTTTCCCAGCCGATGATATCGGAAATGGCTGGTTTATTGGAAGAGACATCAACGTTGTTTGGGATTACAAAATATTGGGCGTATGGCAAGAGAACGAAATGACCGAAGCCGCCAAGTATACCAAAGCCGCCATTAAGCCCGGCGATTTCAAACTGGAGGATGTAGATGGAAACTATGTGTACGACAATAATGATAAGCAGTTTTTTGGCTACACCACGCCACGTTACATTTTTGCCATGCGCAATGAGTTCAACATCTTCAAGAACTTCGATGTGTCTTTCCAGTTGCTATCGAACTGGGGGCAGCTGAAACAGTACAACACGGCAAAAAACCAGCCTGGTTCTGTGGGTTTTGCCCGTCAGAACTCTTATGTGGTGCCTTACTGGACACCTGGCAACCCGCTTAACGACTATGCACGCTTAAACTCGGGCACAAGTGGTACCAGCTTTAACGTATACAGAGACAACTCGTTTATCAGGCTTAATTCGGTTGCTGTAGCTTACACCTTGCCAAAAGACTTGTTGGGCAAAATCAAGGTGAAAAGTGCTAAAATCTACGCTAACGTAAACAATGCTGCCGTATGGACCAAAGATTGGAATTTCTGGGATCCAGAAAACAATGGGCCAACGCCACGTTATTACACTTTAGGTTTAAATGTTTCCTTATAATAGTTGAAAGAGATGAAAAAAATACATAAAAAAATAGCCGCAGTTTGTTTAGCAAGCTTATTGTTGGCAGGGGTAGGCTGTAAAAAAACTTACCTTGATTCAGATTTGCTGTCTTTTTTCTCGCCGTCGAGCCTCAATACGGCCGATGCCATGAAATCGGCTTTGAATGGCATTGCCCTGATGGTAAGGAGAGAATATTTTGGAGACTCCGCACCCATGTTAACAGAATCCATCTTTTCGGAAGTGGCGGTAGAAGGCACGACCGATAAAAGTACGCCGGCACAGGATCTGGTAAGCCGCATTACTCCCGATGCCAATTTAAACAGCGACGATTATAACAAAATCGGTTGGTATTGGACCAATTATTATGTTGGCGTTAGACAGGCAAATACGGTGATTACCAACATTGATGTGCCTAAATATGCCTCAGATGCAGAAAAGAACGCCATTTTAGGTTCGGCTTATTTTTACAGGGCCTATTTCTACTACCGCTTGGTGCACCAATTTGGCGATGTGCCGCTATTGCTGAAAGATCAGGATGCACCGCGTACCGATTTCTATTCTACCAAACGCGAAGTAATCTTGGGCAAGATGAAATCAGACCTCGAATTTGCACAAACCTGGGTAAGCGACAATGTCAATCGTGGCGAAGTAACCAAAGGTGCGGTAAGCCATTTGCTCACCAAGGTAAACCTGGCGCTGGGCAAATTTGACGATGCCATAGCTTCAGCCAACAGCGTAATCAACGGAGGCAAATATGGCTTAATGACCACTCGTTTCGGCAGCACCGCAACCGATGTTTCTAAAAATGTGGTGTGGGATTTGCATCGCATGGATAACAAAGCCTTGACTACCAATAAAGAAGCTTTGTTTTTGGTGCTGGACAGAGATGTTTTTCAAGGCCAGGGCGCTACGGCATTGGGCTCGCAATTGATGCGTAATACCGTGCCCGCATGGCATTTTGCCAATGTAAAAACCCCATCGGGCGCAACAGCAATGGTGGATGCAGCAACAGCCGAAATTCCGTTGACCAGGATGTATGGCCGTGGTATTGGCAGGTACAGAGGAACACCTTATAGCACCCAATACATTTGGAACGACAATACCGACTATCGCCACGCCAAGGGCATGTGGATGGATATGACAGACTTGGTTTACAATAACCCGGCATTAAAAACTTCCTCAAATCCGGCAGATAA
>JBCNPG010000550.1:0-2791 GCA_039593445.1 Pedobacter sp. | reverse complement strand
TCATCCGCTGCTGCTGGGCGTGGCGAAAGGCAGCGATCGTAAAGCCGGCCTGGAAACGTTATTCTTTGAACCGGAAGGCGAGGGGTTTAGCCTGCCGCCGGATTCGCAAAGCCGAACTGCAGCTGCGTGTTTACGAGTTGGAAGACAAGGTAAGCAACAAATACAGCTTTAAGACCATATTGGGCAATTCAAAGGCCATCAAAGAGGCGATCAGCCTGGCCGAGAAAGTGGCCGTAACCGATACCACCGTACTTTTGCTGGGCGAAACCGGAACTGGTAAGGAAGTGTTTGCACAAGCCATCCATTACGAAAGCCAGCGCAAAAACAAGCCTTTTGTGGCCCTGAACTGTAGCGGTTTTAGTGCCGAACTGCTCGAAAGCGAATTGTTTGGCTACAAAGCAGGAGCCTTTACCGGAGCCCATAAAGACAAAAAGGGATTATTGGAAGAAGCCAATGGAGGCACCTTGTTCCTGGATGAAATTGGTGAAATGAACCTCGATTTGCAAGCCAAGCTCTTGCGCGTACTCGAAAGCCAATCGTTTATTAAGGTAGGGGCAACCACTACCAACAAGGTTAACGTACGCATTTTGGCCGCTACCAACCGCAACTTGAAAGAGCAGGCCGAAGCAGGCCGGTTCAGGCTAGATCTCTATTACCGGCTTTCGGTATTTGTTATTCCTTTGCCTGCATTAAGAGAGCGCAGGGCTGATATCCCGTTGTTGGCTACTTTTTACCTCAATGAATTTGCTGGTAAAGTGAATCGTCAAGGCTTGAAGCTGGAAGAGAAACTCATGGATGCATTGACCAAACACAGTTGGAAAGGCAATGTACGAGAACTGAAAAATGTAATGGAGCGTTTGGTGATCTTGGCTGACGGCGATACCTTGGAGGCGAGCCAATTGCCTTACGAGTTTTTTGCGGATGGCCCCATAGGCAATGCGCTCGACCTGCAGAGCGTAGAAAAATTGCACATCCAAAAAGTATTGGCCCATGCCAAAGGCAATAAAACCGAAACCGCACGTTTATTGAATATCGGATTAACTACGCTTTACAGAAAAATAGAAGAATACAAAATCGCCGATTAACCATTAATCCAAAACCTATGATCAAAACTGCTTTAACGCTTTTAATTTCCCTTTGTTCAGTCGCAATCTATGCACAGGACACCTATTGGCAGCAACAGGTTAATTATACCATCGATGTCGACCTAAATCCGGCTGCCAAAACCCTTACAGGATCAGAAACCATTGTGTACAAGAACAATTCGCCGGTTGCTTTGGATTTTATATGGTTCCATATCTATCCCAATGCCTATAAAAATGAAACCACAGCCTTGTTTCAGCAAATCAAAAACGACGAATCGAGGAAGAAAAAATTGGACAAATATACTTATGGCTATATCGATGGCCTTAATTTTAAGGTAAACGGATCGACAGCCAAAACAGAAGCACATCCCAATCCGCAATACATCGACATCATTAAGCTGAAACTGCCAAACGCTTTAAAACCTGGCGACTCGGTCAGTATCAGTACCGATTTTAAAGTGTTGCTGCCGACTTATTTTTCAAGGTCGGGCTATGCCGATAGCCAGTTCATGGTTACCCAGTGGTACCCCAAACCAGCTGTGTTCGATAAAAATGGCTGGCACGAGTTTCCCTACCTCGACATGGGCGAATTTTATAGCGAATATGGCAACTACAAGGTTAACATTACTTTGCCGGCCGATTATGTGGTGGGTGCAACAGGTGTTTTGCAGCAAACGGACGAACTCCAGGCCTACAAGACCATTGGCGCAAAAAATACTTTAGATCGTGGCAACAGCCCCGTGTTGTATCCGGCAAAAGGCGGTACTAAAAAGTTGAGCTACAAAATTGACAACGTACCAGATTTTGCCTGGTTTGCCGATAAAGACCTGGTTATTCAATACGATACCGCTAAATTGGCCTCAGGAAAGGTCGTTGATGTTTTCAGCTATTACCACAACAAGAAAAATTCGCTTTGGGCAAACAGCATCGACTATGTAAAAGATGCAGTTAAATACTATAGCAAATCGATAGGGGAGTATGAATACCCAATTGTACAAGCCATCGAAGGTCCGGCGAACAATTCGAGTGGCGGCATGGAATATCCAACCATTACGCTGATTACCAGTCCGGATGCCAAAAAAGAAACATTGGATGGTGTAATTGCCCATGAGGTTGGGCACAACTGGTTCATGAGCATGTTGGGCAGCAACGAACGTATGCACACTTGGCAAGATGAAGGGCTCAATACTTATTTTCAATTTAGGTATGAGGCCGAAAAGTATAGGTATAATTCGTTGTTTGGCGATAAAATTCCCGATAACGTAAAGGCCTTGCCGGTCGATAAGTTCCAGGCGGCGGTGTACAATGCCCTGGCCAATGCACTGCCCATGAATCCAGCCATAGAAACACCAGCGGCCGATTTCAAAACTTCCGATGATTATGGCATTGTGTCATACTTCAAAACCGCTATTTGGTTATACATGCTCGAATCGAGTATTGGCAAAGAGAAGGTGGATAAGGCTTTCCAGGATTATTTTGCCAAATGGAAGAACAAGCATCCGCAACCTGAAGATTTAAAGGCATCTTTTGAACAGTCTATTGGTGGCAAACTCGACGATTATTTCAAATTGCTGAACCATGAAGGTTCGTTTAAATAGTGTTTAGAGCTATTGCCTCAATGGCTCTTCATGCCTTAATGGTTAAATAATGTGGTCTATTAAACCACCCCGCCTTGCAGGCACCCCTCCAGCGGAGGGGAATGAAAA
>JBCNPG010000055.1:0-10380 GCA_039593445.1 Pedobacter sp. | reverse complement strand
AGTACCTCATGTTAATAAACTGCAAGGGCTGGCCAAAATATTCGACACGGCACAAAGAAATTACTTTCTGCAAATAGTCTATGCTTTTGCTTTGTACACGAACCTGGTCGTCCATCATCGAGGCCTGTACCTTCAGCTTGCTGTCTTTGATTTTGGCTACGATCTTTTTGGCTGCCTCCTTGTCTATTCCTTCCTTGATTTTGATTTCCTTCCTGATCATATTGCCCGATGCGATATGTTCTTTTCCAAAATCCAAACTTTTAGGATCTAAATTTTGTTTCATCATGCGAGAGATGATCGAATCGGTGATGGCCTTTAAGCGCATGTCGTCTTCGGTTACAATGGTAACCTGATTGGTTTTTTTATCCAAGTCGATGGTGCTTTTGGAACCGTTGAAATCGTAACGGTTTAAAATCTCTTTTTTGGCATTGTTAATGGCGTTGTCTAAGGTCTGCGCATCTACTTTGCTTACAATATCAAAACTGGGCATAGGTTTAGCTTTAGTTAAAGAAATTAGTTAGATTTAATACATCAATAAATGATGCTACAAAAAACGCTAAAAAATAGATGAAAGCAGTATGATTTTTCAATAAAATCGAAAACTGTGGCTAATTGTTGTTCAGGTGGCCAATTTCGATGGCGTAAAATCAGGGCAGATACCTATAAAAACAAATAAACACCTCACATAATTCTTCAAATAAATGAAAGCCAATAAAATTAAAACCCCAAAAAAAACAGTCAAGAAAGCTGTCAAAAAACAAATAGAACAGAGTTTAACCGAAAAATTCCTGGAAGCAGTTAAAGGTCTCGGCCACAATGCCGAACTCATTGCCGACGATATTGCCAAGGCCAGCAAAGCGGCCGCTAAAAAGCTTTCGAAAAAATTTAAGGAAGTGAAAGAGGCCGTAGAACACAAGATAGAAGACCTGAAGACGCCAGAAACACCAGCTCCGCTAAAAACGGCAAAGAAAACCGTGACCAAAACAGTTAAAAAGACAGCGAAGCCGGTTGCTAAGGCCGCTAAAAAAGCTGTAGCCAAAGCGAGTCCGGCAGTAAGCAGCGTAAAAGTAGAAAGCATTGCCAGTGCCGAAAAAGTGGCAGATGCAATGAAAAAGACACCAATAAAAAAGGCATCAGGCCAACCAAAGGCTATGGGAAATCAAACCGAGGCGAATAAGGCTCAAGACACGAAAAAGGCAGTGGTAAAGACCATAACCAATAATCCGGTTAAAAAAATACCGGCAAAGGCTATACCGGCCAAGAAAAATACCACGGCCAAAAAATAGGTCTTGGTTAATTCTTTTAATGAGATTAGTTTATAATTAACACTAACTTAACACTGAAATTCGCAGATTTGAAAATCCGCTGATCAAATCGGCGGATTTTTTTGATTTGACTACATGGCTAAAAAAAAGCTACCATTTTTAAATAGGGAAATCAGTTGGCTATATTTTAATGAAAGAGTATTGCAAGAGGCTGCCGATGAGACGGTGCCTCTAATTGAGCGCATTAAATTTCTGTCTATTTTCTCGTCTAACCTGGAAGAGTTTTACCGTGTAAGGGTAGCCACCCTGAGCCGCTTGGTTAACCTGAACGAAAAAGCCAAGGCTCTGTTGGGCTTTAATCCCAAAAAGGTACTTAACGAAATCAAAAATATTGTGGTAAAACACGAGCGCAAGTTCGAGGCCTTGTTTCAGGCCACCTTGATCAACGAGTTGGCCCAAAATCGAATTTTTATTCTAAACGATACCCAGCTTAACGTAGCCAGGGGCGAGTTTGTAAGGAACCATTTCAGGGATAAGATCCTTTCTAACCTGGTTCCGATCATGATCGATTTGAACGATCCTTTTCCGGAGCTCAAAGACCGTTATCTTTATTTTTTTGTAAGGCTCAAGAAAAAAGGCGCCAAGAAAGGCGAAAAATATGCACTGATCGAGTTGCCCGAAAACCTGCCGCGCTTTTTGGTGCTGCCAGAAACCAATGGACTGAAGTTTATCATTTTGGCCGAAGACATTATCAAATATTGCTTGGATGATATCTTCTACGTGTTCAACTACAACCAGATCGAAGCCTTTTCCATCCAGCTTACCCGCGATGCCGAATTGGACATCGATAAAAACGTAAGCGATAAATTTATCGAAGAACTCAAAAACAGCCTCGATAAACGGAAGAAGGGCAAGCCTATGCGCCTGCTTTACGATGCCGAAATGCCTTTCGAAATGCTGAGCGTTTTGGTAAACAAAATGAAAATGGAAGCCGAAGGATTGATACCGGGCAACCGCTACCATCGCTTTGGCGATTTTATAGCCTTTCCTAATGTAGGCTCAAGCGATTTGGAGTATGCACCTACCATCCCGCTCAAAGTGAACGGCTTGCATCGCACCGAAAGCATTTTCAATAAGTTGCAGACCAGGGATTATGTGGTTAACCTGCCTTACCAGTCGTACGATTACATCATCCTGTTTTTAAGGGAAGCAGCCATCGATCCGAAGGTAACTGAAATCAACATTACACTCTATCGTCTGGCCGAAAACTCGAAGGTAGTTAATGCTTTGATCAACGCAGCCAAAAACGGCAAGAAAGTGAACTGTTTGGTAGAGCTAAAGGCCAGGTTCGACGAAAAAGCCAATATCTTCTGGACCAACCGCCTGATGGAAGAAGGGGTGAATGTAAACTATGGCCTTACCGATTATAAGGTACACTCTAAAATTTGCCTGGTTAAGCGCATGGAAAAAGGCAAGGCCGTTTACTATGCCAATTTGGCCACTGGTAATTTTAACGAAAAAACCGCTCGCATTTATTGCGACCATAGCATATTTACGGCCAGAAAAGAAATTACCCAAGATCTCCTCAAGCTTTTTAATGCCCTGAATAAACGTACGGTAGCCAAGGATTTTAAGCACCTGATCGTTTCGCCACTAGAATCAAGAAGCAAGATGTACGCGCTCATTAACCGCGAGATGCGCTTTGCCAAGGCGGGTAAGCCAGCCTACATGATCTTAAAGGTAAACAGCTTGGCTGATGAGGGAATAGTACAGAAATTATACGATGCCAGCAATGCCGGGGTACAGATCAGGCTGATTGTGCGCGGCATCTGCTGTTTGGTTCCCGGCATACCTGGTTTTAGCGAAAATATTACGGTCATCAGCATCATCGATAAATTTTTGGAACATGCCCGTGTTTTTATTTTTGGCAATAACGGCAGGGAAGAAATGTTCCTCTCGTCGGCCGATTTGATGAGCCGAAATTTTGAGCACAGGGTAGAGGTGGGCTTTCCGGTTCTGGATGAAAATGTGAGACAGGAAATCAGGGACATCATCGAGTTTCAGCTGCAGGATAATGTAAAAGCTCGCGATATTACCAAGCAAAACAATAATAAATACCATAAAAACCGCCTGACTACCAAAATCAGGGCTCAGGTTCAAACTTATAACTACCTCAAAAACAAACACCAATAATCCATGCTCAGATACGCTGCCATCGATATAGGTTCTAATGCCGTTAGACTGCTCATAGCCGACATTACCCAAAACGAAAAAGGTTATGGGTTTAAGAAAAATACCTTGGTAAGGGTGCCTTTGCGCCTAGGCGACGATGCTTTTTTAGACCATCAGATTTCGCCCAAGAAAATCGAAGACCTGATTAAAACCATGAGCGCGTTTAAAAACCTCATGGACGTTTACCATGTGTCTAAATACTTGGCCTGTGCAACTTCAGCCATGCGCGAAGCCGAAAACGGGAGCGAAATCATCAAAACCATCAAGGCAAAAACCGATATCGACCTCGAGATCATAGAAGGACAGCGCGAAGCGAATATCATCTATTCCAACCATATCGAGCAAAACCTCGACAGCAAAAAAAATTACCTGTATATTGACGTGGGTGGGGGCAGCACCGAACTTTCGGTATGCGTGAACAAGCAGCCCCAGGCTTCCAAGTCTTTCAATATTGGAACCATTCGCATTTTGGATAACCAGGACAAGGACGAAACCTGGGACGAAATGAAGGATTGGGTAAAAGCCAACACCAAAGACCTAAAAAACCTGGCGGGCATTGGTACCGGAGGCAATATCAACAAACTTTTCCGCATGTCGGGCGAGAAGGAGGATATGCCATTGACCTTTCTAAAGCTCAAAACCATGTACAACGAATTGAATTCGTATTCGCTTAAAGAACGGATTACCTTGCTCAAGTTAAACCAGGATAGGGCCGATGTTATTATTCCGGCTTGCGAAATTTACCTGACCCTAATGAAGTGGACGGGCATTAAACAAATCTATGTGCCTAAAGTGGGTATGGTAGATGGGATCATCAATTTGCTGATCGAGGAGAACCTGGAGCTGTAAGCGGCTTAGCAAGAGTATTTTTAAACAATCATCCTAAAGGTAAGATTTATCCTCGGCTTATTCACCAGTTTGCTGGGAGGCAATCGATGTAGCCAATGGCTTTGTGTGGTGCCTTTCATCACCAGCAAGCTGCCGTTTTCTAAGGATAACGAGACCATTTCCTTACTTTGCTTATGCTTAAAGGCGAATTTGCGTTCGGCCCCAAAACTTAATGAGGCAATGGCTCCATCTTTTTTCAGGTCTTTTTCTGCATCACTGTGCCAAGCCATGCCTTCATCGCCGTTGTGGTAAAGGTTGAGCAGGCACGAATTAAATTTTTCGCCCGATTTATCTTCGGCCAATGCTTTAAGCGCCAACAATTCGCTGGTCCATGGCAATGCCTGCTTGGTTACCTTAGAGTAGGTATATTCAAAAGGTTTGTCGCCATACCAAGCTACTTTGCGTTTGGTTAAAATGTGCTTGCCATAAATGATGGCTTCATCATTTTTCCATTCGATGTTTTGCAACAGGATTTGAAAGTACTCGTTTGCTTGTTGGGGCGATAAAACCCGCCCATAATAATTCACAATGCCATCTTTGGGCAATAAATTGGCTAGGATAGAAAGCGAATTGTTAAACAAGTCCATTTTTCCAGTTTTGATAATCGTGCAACAGGCAGTGGCCACAAGGCCGATAGCCCAAATTTACGGCTTCAGCGGCAGATTGAAAGAAAACACGGTTTTCAATTTTCATTCTTTTGCCCGATGCGCAGCTAAGTTGCCCATAGATTTTGAGTTTTTTGTTGCCGGCTAATTGAATTTCGCCATGGGCACGTAACAAGGCTATTTTTTTAAGCTGTATGTAGGAGTATTGATTCATGGCAGTTGGCTTGCAAAGTTTCAGGACTTCGCCAATGTTCTTGTCAAGTAGTTGCGTCATGGAAAATAATGCCTAAGGTATGCCTTTCGCCACTGTGTACTTCGCTTACGCCATGGCGCATGGCCGTGCGGTAATAGCCTCTGGTGAGTTTAGTTGGCCTAAAATTAGTGGTAAAGGCCAGCACATCGCCTTTTTGGGGCTTCAGTACAATGGCTTTCGACTGTGCCCGTAGGTTTTGTTGGGTCAGCACAAATTCTCCACCGGTATAGTCTTGTTCGGGTTCGTTAAGAAATAGCAAAATCTGGATAGGGAAGAAGGTATCGCCATAAAGATCCTGGTGCAGGGTATTGAAACCTCCTTTTCCGTATTTTAAGATCAGTACAGTGGCTTTTTGTTGCCCGTTTGCATGGCAGCCGTTTAAAAATTCTTGATGTTGAACAGGGTAATGGCAGTCGATATTCAGCGCGCTCATCCAAGTATTGGCGATGGGGGCCAGCAATTGGTAAAAATGCGTTCTGATGACTTGGATGGCTTCTGGAAGCGGGTAATTAAAATATTTGTATTCGCCCAATCCAAAGCGATAGCGCTCCATGACCACTGTTTTTCGATAATATGCCGATTGCGGATAAAGTGCAATCAAATCAGCGCATAGTTGAGCAGAAAGCAGTTTTGGGATTAACGCATAGCCACGCTCGTTCAAGTCTTCGGCCAGTTTGCCAGTGTTGATGTCGGCCAGCTTTTTAAATAGTTTTTCCATTTAGTTTGACGTATCGATTTGTGCAGCCTCCCAGCCTAGCATAGCGTTTTTCCTGATTTGTCCCCAATGGTATTGCCCAAAATGGCCCGATGATTGGATTACACGGTGGCAGGGGATCAAAAAAGCAATCGGATTGTCGCCCACTGCAGAGCCTACGGCCCTAGAGGCATTCGGATTGCCCACTGCTCTCGCCAAATTACCATAGGTGGTCAATTGGCCAAGTGGTACTTTGAGCAGGGTTTCCCACACTTTGAGCTGAAAAGAGGTTCCTTTGAGGTGGAGCTTGATTTTTGAAGGCTCATTCCAGTTCTGATCGAAAATTTGCAAGGCAGATTCCTGTATTTCGTCCTTTTTTTGCTGATAGCTGGCCCAAGGAAACTGCTTTTTCAATTCTTCAAATGCCTGTGTCTCCTGATCGGCGAAGGCCATGTAGCAAACGCCTTTTGCAGTGGAGGCAATGAGTAGCTGACCGAATGGTGTTTGGGCATAACTGTAATTGATGCGCAGGTTTTCGCCACCGTTTTTAAATTCGCCCGGTGTCATGCCTTCTACATTGACAAAAAGGTCGTGCAGGCGTCCGGTACCCGATAAACCGGTTTGTAAGGCTACATCGAACAAGGTAGACTGCTGGTCTTTTAATACCTGTTTGGCATAGTTGAGATTGAGGTATTGCAAGAATTTTTTCGGACTCACTCCGGCCCATTCGCTAAATAATCGTTGAAAATGAAAAGGGCTCAGGTTAACCTTTGCTGCCAATTCGTCTAAATCGGGTTGCGACTTAAAATTCTCTTTCAGGTAGCTGATGGCTTCGGCTATGCGGTAATAATTGATATCGGCTTGTGTATTCATCTCGTTTATGATTTGATAGGCAAAGTTACCGACCCTGCACTGGCCATGAAACCCGAAACTTGCTCAATCGGCTTTGAGCTGCCCTAAAATATCTTGAAAATGGTGTTTTTCTACAGCTGGTCATCTTAATTTTTATTCATCAATAACACATAAGCACTAAATCGAACCATTAAAAATACAAACTGGTTTGTATTTTATTTATAAGAAGAGGTGTCTAGCTTTGATGGTATCAATCAACGCTATCCTCATGAAAAGGATGTTTTTTCTTTTGTCTGCCATTCATCTTCCTTTAATCGGGCAATGCGTTGCAATGGACATCATAAATTCAAGCAACAATAACATAAATCCCCAAACGAAATGAAAAAATACTTTACTTTCCTATCCATTATTGTTTTCATGAGTGCCATGCACGGTGCGTTTGCCCAAAAGCGCTCTACTTCCAATTCTAGCACAAATAAGAGACAAGCTGCAATGGCAGAGGTAAACTATCAGCCTCTTCATTTGATTGCTAATATTGGCAAAACAGATGAAAATACCGTTACCAATTTTGGGATTGAACTTAATGCGTCAAGACGATTGATCAACTATGTGAATTATGGTGTAGGCTTGGCTTACTATCGTTTTGAATGGACCAATAATGGCGGCTTTGATGCGCCATATCCTTACGTGGCTAGCCAATCTAATTCTTTTGAGCCAAGTGCATTTTTAACCGCATACCTGCCACTGAATAAAGTACTGGGCAATGCCGATCGCAGTAGTGTTGGCTTTTTTCCTTATGTGAGCGCGGGAGCTTATTTTAGAAATTCAAGTATCAATACAGATACGAGGACTTCTGCTACCTCAGGTACGACGTCTTCTTCTGATAGTGCGACCGATTTTGGCTTTTACAATATTGTTGGGTTAGACTATAAGTTTAAGAAAAGCATGGGGGTTTCATTGGCTACCCAAAAATTCAATTCTTTCTGGTTTGGTGTTAATTTTCAATTCTGAAGAAATGAAAAACGGTAGCTGGGTAAAATGTATATGTGCTGTGCCTTTGTTGTTTGCAGCCTTAGTAGCAAGAACGCAACAGCTTAAAATGCCAGAGGTACCCAAAGGCGATACCAAGGGTTGTACAATAAATGGCAACTATACACCTGCAGGCACATTTCAGAAGAACTTTCCAAATTTTTTGAATGATGGAAAGTACGATTTCGACAGCGAGATCGTAATTAGGGGCAAGGGGCTTGATGATGAGTGTTTTTATGGCGAATATGAGAAACTATTGAAGTTCGATAACCTCCAATATCCTGCTAAAGCTTTCGAAACAGATGGCGACCTTTCTAAATTTGGTAAGTTAAGGGTTAAGCTTTGTGCTAGCCTAGAAACGGGAGCCAAATTTCATTTAGACGATAAAAATTATATTCGTACAAATTTTGAACTGCAGCATCAGAATGCTTACGGACTTAATGCCAATGCAAATGCAGCTTATGCCAAAGCCAACGAATTTTATAAAAATAGCATTGGCAATTACCTCAAATCAAAAAAGGCGAATGCGATTGTTTTTTCTGAATTGGGTACTATGGTGAACACCGATACCACCATCAGCGAAGATGAGGTTGTACTCCAATTCGAATACATACAAAGCAGCGTATGGTTACAGAAAGCTAGCTCAGAACGTTTTCCTTCTTATTCGTTATACAAATTGCTCATCAAGAATACAGATGGAGATACCTTGAAGACTTATGGACAGGCCGTTTTTTTTGATGCCAGCCATTCTAAATTTTCAAGGCCAAAATTAACTGAGCACTTTGTATTTGCAACTACTTTTGGCCCTGCAGCAGCAAGCTTGATCAATCAATTTATAGCTGACGACGCCCTGAAGCAAAAGATTATTGCCGAAAATGAAGCCAAGCTAAAAAAGATGAGGGCAAACAGTTATTATGCAAGCCTTGTAGCCCTAAAAAATAAATATTGCGCATTGCAAGACAGAAAAAACATGCTGAATATCATATTGGCAGATATCGGTTTTAAACAAGATATGCTAAATGCAGGCATTAACGGTTCGCAGCAAGGCCTAACCGATATGTCTACCTTAAGCGGAAATTCTGGAAGTTCGATGCTGGCAGGGTTGATTACCGGAATGATCACCAAATCGTCGGAGAAAAAGCAATTGGAAAAAACAAATTCAATTACCGGTTTTGCAAAAACAGAGCTGAATGATATTTTGGCAAAAGAAGATCTTTTTATTAAAAATATTTCGGCTTCCTTGGTTTATCCATCTGATTTTTTTGCATTGCTTAAAAACAAAGACAAGGCCACAACACAACTGAAACGTATTCTTGATAATGTTTTAGCAAACTCGTCAAACATCGATTACAACTTAAATGCCACATACAAAAACTTAAACAATATCTACATCAATGGATTGGCCAGTAGTTTTCAAACTGCTATGCAAAGCCCGGTTACCAGTGCTATTTCCAATGGTCCATCAACTACCAATAATAGCAATGCAGGCTCTGCTGATTGTAGTAGACAGTCGGAGGCAGAATGGAAAGCAACACAGGAATATGCCAAGTGCAAGAATCAAACAGTGGTCAATACAAGTCAGGCAAGTTGCGAAAGGGCCAAGGCAAAGCTCATAGAAATTACTTTGAAAAACTGCAGGTCTAAGTTGCCTGCCAATGAAATAAAGGTATTGGAACAAACCAGGCAACAACTTTTGCAAAGGGCCGCCCAAATGGACAACGGTGCATTCAGAATGAATTAACCATCAATTATAAAAGAGATAGCTATTGCCGGTAAAAACCAGGTGAGTTTATCCAAATGATATCATCTACAGGACGGTGAATTGAAAGCCACGGTTCAGGATTGATTGAATGAAATCCAAAACTTGCTCACTTCCTCAAACCTGTTTGTGCTGAGGTTGATGAACGAGCCCCATTCCTAAAAAATACAAACTGGTTTGTATTTTTTAATTTGTTTAGGCAAGCTAGCTTTGATTGTTCAAATAAGTGTTCATGCTGTTATGAAAAAGCTGCTTTGTTTTTTGCTGATCTTGTTTTTATGCCAATTGGCAAAGGCGCAGGACTGTCCGCAAGGT
Organism: Pedobacter sp.; assembly: GCA_039593445.1. GTDB lineage: Bacteria > Bacteroidota > Bacteroidia > Sphingobacteriales > Sphingobacteriaceae > Pedobacter. The sequence goes on along the minus strand of JBCNPG010000055.1, from coordinate 488 downwards.
ACGGTTCAATTTGCATTTACGCCTGCTCAAAACGTACAGGTTGTGGCCTGCAAGCAAACGGAGGTAAGCTTGGGCAAGCAAAGTGTATTTTGGGGCGTAAAAAACCTGACCAACGACAAGCTTTATGTCAAATTTGTAAAAGTGGTTACTACTACTTGTGGCAAAGTGCTAAGGTCTAACGGCGATACTTACCTCAAGCCTGGAGAATTTGTAAAGGGGAGCACATTTTCAGGAGAGATTACTTTCGAGACACAGGTTTGGAAGGAAGACTGCAACGAGCCCAAAAACCGCATCCAGGCTATTGCCTACGAGGGATTGACTGTTCGCAATATTTCTGAGGAAGAACGCAAAAAAGAACAGCAACGTATTGCTTCTGCACCTAAAAGCAATCCAAACACTGCTTCTCCCACTAAAACTACGAGTAGCCAACCAGTTGCCACAACTACAGGCAATGTGCCTAAGCCACAGGAACAACCTCGCCAACCCCA
>JBCNPG010000549.1:0-2792 GCA_039593445.1 Pedobacter sp. | reverse complement strand
TACCAAGTGCTTGCTGGTGCTTTGTCCGGTAGTGCCCGAACTGCTGAATACGATTTCGGTCTTATCTGTTGTGCTAACAATATCGTGGCTTTTGAAAAAGCTGATCGGCAGGAACGGAATCTGTAGGTAGCTGTTTATCGATGCGGGATCAATGTTCAGGTAACGGATGTAATCGCGATAAACCGTGCAATGCTCGGCCTGGTGTTTAAAAACAGCTAATGCCGCTTGCTCAAATGCAATTGGGCTATCAATAGAAAATATTTGCGCAGGACCTGGAGTATTCACTGCGCAAAAATACAAAAAAAGAGGTAAATGGCCGAGGGCTTAAAGGCAGGAAGCCACATTTTGCAGGCCTATCTAGGCCTTGGGTTTCATGCTGATGAGCGTTTTTCTAAAATGATGGCCACAATAGCCGCTAATTCCAGCTACCAGTCCGCCAAGCAGGCCCGTTACCGCCAATACTACCGGCCAAAGCTTAGCGCCAATCATTTCTGCCACACGGGTAGCCAATACGTGGTGGTTGGGCAGGCTTTTGAGCAGGGCCATGCCTATCCATAAGATCAAAATGGCCAGAAAAGGTTGCCAAAAAGATACTTTGGCTGTTTTGCCGATCAAACCACAAGTGGCAAAAGAAATCACGATAACCGCCCACCAAGGCATTACCATTTGCAGTAAAAAAGAAGCTATAATAACGACGATAAAAACCATGTCTTATTTTTTAGAGATTTTGTAATGTGAGATTATTTTGCCGGTACGGTCATCAGGGCTTTGCATAAAGAAAAGATCGTAAAGTTTGCCCTGGGCCCAAGTATCGATCATGTTATCGTAAAACGGACTGCCTGGATTGCCCGATTGTCCACCCGGATAAACCCCGTGGCCCTTAGGCGTTTTGCCCAGTTCGATGACCATGCGCCATGAAGGGCCGTTGGTTTCGCTCAAGGCATTGACCGTGCTTTTGGCACCTCCAATCATCAGCTTTTTAGAGCCGAAGCCGGGTATCTTGGCCAAGTGAGGCACGTTAGACCCTTTTACGTTAGCCCAAGCCCAGTTTTTGCCAATTGGGCCATATTTTCTTTCCAAGCTGTCGCAGGCAAATTTGAAAGATTCGTTGACCAAGTCGGCCAAGGTTTCCTTCTGACTGGTTTTCACGTTGTCGAACCATTTGGAGTTAGGGTCTTTTTGGATCAGCTCGATCGTGCGGTCTCTGGATGGATGGCGCATCGGCATGTTGGCTACGGTAAATTCATCATCCCAGATGTCGTAGTCCAATCGTTTTATCCACAAGTCGAATACGCTGGCCGCCACCGATTTGGCATCGAAAAACTTGTTCCATTTGCCCATGTAGTTGAAAGCTTCCTTTTGGGTGGCATTGAGCTGCGCCGCATTGACCAAGGGCATAACCGATGGCAATAGGTTTTGTGCGGTAATGCTGTACGAATCGCTTTGCAGGTTGCGCATACTGTCAACGGTGGCTTTGGTCATAACGGCGAGTCTATCGTTAATGCGTTTGCCCCGTTCGTATGGCGAAAATTCCCAGTTGATATAGTAAGGATAGGATGGATCGGTTGAAGATTGGTTGGCCGAGCTAACAAAGCCTCTCGGCGGATTTTTAACTGTTGGGTTTTGGTCGGCAGGTATCCAGCCATGCCAATCGTAGGCCGGATCGGAGCCGTCTAAAATAAATTTGCCCTGGTCTTTCCATTTTAGCGGGAATTTGCCGTTTGGCGTAATGGCGATATCATTATCGGCGCTGGCAAATACAAAATTCTGGGCCGGTGCGGTATAAAACGTTAATGCCTTTCTGTAATCGGCGTAGTTCTGGCCGCGGTTCAGGTAGTAAAAGGTCATGAGCTCGTTCGATTCCTCATGGGCGATCCAGCGCAAGGCACTGCCTACCGGAACATTGGCAGCTTTGCCATAGCTGGGTTTGTTAAAATAAACAACCGGACCATGATGGGTATAAAAAACCGTATCGATTTCGGTAGCAGAACCCCTGATTTTGATTTTTTCGTACTGAGGTTTGGTATCTCTCCACTGGTTGTTGTACCAATAGCTTTTGTGACTGTTGTCTTTGAATTTGATTTGGTAAAAATCGAGTACATCGGCGGCCACATTGGTTACGCCCCAGGCAATTTTTTGGTTAAAACCGATGATGATTCCGGGTGCCCCAGGCAAAGAAACCCCATAGGCATTTACGCCAGGCGCATGCAACTGGATTTGGTACCAGATAGAAGGCAAAGTGAGGTCGAGATGCGGGTCGTTGGCCAAAATAGGGTAGCCCGATGCCGTTTTGCTTCCAGAAACCGCCCAGTTATTGCTGCCAATACCTTCTTCTTTTTGCTTGGTTTTGATGTTGCTGCTCATCATGTCGGTAAAGCTGTTGGGCGTTTGCGGAATTGGCAATGGGGTAAAATCCCATTTCGTGCCTACCGGAATAATCGGGTCTTCCTTAAAAGGGTAATCCGGAAAAAGGTCTTTGGTTACTTCTGGTCCGAATTTTTTTAAGATGTTGGTCATGTAAAACTCGTCGGAGCCCATGGCCAATACGGCCGACATCTGTTTAAGCAACAAGGCGCATTTGATGGGAGTCCAGTTTTCAGGCTTAAAATCCAACAATTTGTATTCGATTGGCAAGTTAGCCCTGTTCAACGTATGGATATAGGCATTGATGCCATCGGTATAGGCCAGATGCGAATGGTTCGAGATCAGGCCGGGCATCACGCTCTGGCCGGTGAGGTCGACCACTTTGGCGCCGGCGGGCAGCTTCACGCGGTCATCGGGGGTGATCGCGC
>JBCNPG010000548.1:0-2829 GCA_039593445.1 Pedobacter sp. | reverse complement strand
ATCCCAAGTCTTCATGGTTAGGCCAATTACTTCATAACCCTGCTCGTGCAACATCACTGCTGCTACCGAACTGTCGACCCCGCCACTCATGGCTACCAAAATTCTACCGTGTTTGCTCATTGCTGTAAATAAAGATGCAAAAATACAGGTTTTTAGTTAATTATCGGAAGAGGGTGGTCTTGGCAATGTCAAAAGACTATAATCTGGCCTGGCTCGACTCCCGTACCTGCAGCTTGGTAGGCAACAGGATGGTTTCGAAAGGCTGGGCGCTGTTGCCGGCAATCAAGGTGAGCAGCTGTTGCGCAGCCAAACGGCCAATCTCAAAAGAAGGCTGGTGGATGGTACTTAAAGAAGGATTGAGCACTTCGGCCAAATCGGTATTGCTGAAACCGATCAGGGCAATATCTTGCGGAATGCGGAGTCCCAATTGATGCAAATGGCCCAGGCATTTGGTGCTGAGCAGGTCGGTGGCCGTAAAAATAGCTTCTGGTGCCTGTTTCAAAGCCATCAGTTCTTGCAGTGCCGTAGCCAATTCCTCATCCAAAGTGGCGGCATTGGTGGTATCGCAAAATTTTACCCAATCGGGGTTAAAGGCAATGCCAAAATCTTCGAGCGCTTTTTTATAGCCGTTAAAACGTTCGGTGGCTACGCTCAATTGGGTGTTCCAGTTGAGGTGGGCAATGGCGCGATAGCCGTTGTTGATGAGGTGTACCGTGGCCTCATAGGCGCCTTTGAAATTATCGACGGCAACTTTGTGGGTATTGATATGGCTGCTTAAACGATCGAAGAGCACTACGGGCAAACCGGCCTCCTGCAGGTTGGCCAAGTGGCTAAAATCTGTGGTTTGGTAGGAAGGGGAGATGAGCAGGCCATCAATTCCTCCGGCGTAAAGCAGGCTAACGTTGGCCTTTTCCTGTTCGTACAGCTCCTTGCTCTGCATGATGATGATCTGGTAATCCCTTTCGGCGCAATAATGATCTATGCCGTCAAGCATCTGCGCCATAAAACTATTGTCTATGGAGCACACGATAACACCAATGGAGCGGCTTTTGCCCTCCCGCAGGCTTCGTGCCATCCGATTGGGAACGTAATGGTGCTCTTTGGCATAGGCCAAAACCTTTTGCTTGGTTTCGTCACCAATCTGGTAGCTGTCTGTTAGTGCCCGCGATACGGTAGAAACAGATAGGTTTAAGGCTTTGGCAATATCGCTTAAGGTAATATTATTGTTCATTTTCAATCGCCTCGCTAAAGGATTTGAGCGCTAAAGATACGGAATTTTGCTGTTTTTAAAGCGCATGGGCATTTTGGCTTCTAAATTTTTACTAAAACCATTTAGTTGTTAACAGAGATAGTTTTTTGAGGTTGATGAAAAATTAATACCTTAGGCTTTCTAATCATTGCTACACGAATTAAACAAATGAAAAAAACACTGCTCTGTTGCCTTGTTCTGTCTGCCATGGCAGCGCATGCACAACAAAACCTGGTTAAATATGTAAAGCCGCTGATCGGCACCGAAAAAATGGGGCATACCTATCCGGGGGCTACCGTTCCCTTTGGCGCGGTACAGCTCAGTCCCGAAACAGATACCATTCCTTACGAAATGAATGGCAAATACAATGGCGATGTATACAAGTATTGTGCGGGTTATAAGTACGAAGACAAAACCATTGTAGGTTTTAGCCATACCCATTTTAGTGGCACGGGACACTCCGATCTGGGCGACTTTTTGATTATGCCTACCCAAGGCAAGCTCCAACTGAACCCGGGCACGGCCAGCAATCCGAAGGGAGGCTACCGTTCGGCATTTTCACATGCCAACGAAGTAGCGGAAGCCGGTTATTACAAAGTGAAATTAGACGATGATCATATATTGGCCGAAATGACAACCACCAACCGCGTGGGCATGCACCAGTATACTTTTCCTAAATCAGACCAAAGCCATATCATTTTAGACCTGATGGCAGGGATCTATAACTATGATGATAAGACGGTTTGGACTTATGTAAGGGTGGTAAACGATACATTGGTTACGGGTTACCGCCAAACCTATGGCTGGGCGCGTACCCGTACGGTTTATTTTGCCATGAGCTTCTCTAAGCCGTTCAAAAACTATGGTCAGAAAAACTACGATGCGCGCCAGGCCTACAGAGGTTTTTGGGGCAAGTTCGACCAAAACAAGAATTTTCCTGAAATAGCAGGCAAAAAAGTAAGAATGTTCTTTGATTTTGATACGCAGGAAGGAGAAAAAATCAAGATCAAGTTTGCCTTATCGCCGGTGAGCCAAGAAAATGCCTTGCAAAACATGCGTGCCGAAATTACGGGATGGGATTTCGACAAGGTAAAGGCCCAGGCCCAGGCTACCTGGAACAAAGAGTTGGCTAAAATCAATATTTCGGCCTCTGAGGATGACAAAACCAATTTCTACACGGCCATGTACCATGCCTTTATCAATCCAACTACCTATACCGACGTAAATGGGCAATATAAAGGTTTGGATCAGGATGTGCATACGGCCAACGGATTTACCAACTATACCACATTCTCGCTTTGGGATACCTATCGCGCACTGCATCCTTTCTTCAACATCGTGCAGCCAACGCGCAACAATGACATGGTGAAGTCTATGCTGGCCCATTACGACCAAAGCAGCTTGCATATGTTGCCGATCTGGTCGCATTATGCCAACGATAATTGGTGCATGAGCGGCTATCATAGCGTTTCGGTTATTGTTGATGCAATACTTAAGGGCGTTTACAAAGGCGATGCGCAAGCCGCTCTAGCGGCTTGCGTACAAACGGCAAATACACGTCAGTATGAGGGAATCGGTGG
>JBCNPG010000547.1:0-2835 GCA_039593445.1 Pedobacter sp. | reverse complement strand
CGATATCGAGGCGCTGTCCGATCACACCAGCCCGCTGCCGCATATGATGCCGCGCGCCGAGGCGTTTGCCGTCGCCATGCGCGAGCTGGGCGTCTGCACGCCATAAGAAATCATCCTTACCGGAATATGCTTGATCGAGTCCAATACCTTGGCGGCATAACCATGCTTTTCTGCCCCAAAATCGCCCACTACGCAGACAATGGTTTGGTCTTTGTCGATTTCTACGCTGCCGAAAGAGTTCAGCTCCTTTACAATTTCGTCGAGGTTGTCGGTAAAATCGATGGTTAGCGATACGGCTACCTCAGAAGTGGTAATCATATCGATTGGGGTTTTAAAACGTTCGAAAATCTCGAAAATCCTTCTCAAGAAACCATAGGCCAGCAACATGCGGCTCGACTGGATCTTGATGGCCGTAATACCATCTTTAGCGGCAATAGACTTGATTTTTCCTTTTTCGCTTTCGGTGCTGATTACCGTTCCAGCGGCCTTAGGCTCCATGGTGTTGAGCAAACGAACCGGGATTTTGTATTTCTGTGCCGGAAAAACCGATTGCGGATGCAGGATTTTAGCGCCAAAATAGGCCAACTCGGCTGCTTCATCGAACGACAGGTGCGAAATAGGCTTGGTACCTTTTACAATACGGGGGTCGTTGTTGTGCATGCCATCAATGTCGGTCCAGATCTGAACCTCTTCGGCCATGATCGCAGCGCCCAACAATGAAGCGGTATAATCGCTGCCGCCACGGCGCAGGTTATCTACTTCGCCAAAGCTGTTTCTGCAGATAAAGCCCTGTGTAATGAAAAGCTTATTGCCCCTATGTTTTTCTAGCAACGGCGTTAAATGTGCCGTGGTAAACGGGATATCGGGCTCGTTGTCTTCGTCTATCTTCATAAAATCGAGCGCCGGCAGCAATACCGAGGGCACATCGATAGATTTTAAATAAATGTGGTACAAGGTTGTTGACAACAGTTCGCCTTGCGCCAATACCACTTTGTCTTCGATATGGGTAAACAAATCGTTCGACAAACTGGTCAGGAAGTTGAAATGATAATCAACCACTTCTTGTCCCTGTTCCCTGAAATCGCCTGCCGGCAAGAGCTCTGCCACTACTTCGTTGTACTTTTGGTGCAGGTTATTGATCAATTCGATGGCTTCCTTCTTATCACCCTTGAGCAGCTTTCCTGAAATTTCAACCAAACTATTGGTAGTACCAGACATAGCCGATAATACGACGATTTGCTCTTCTGCCGGATTGATGATATCCAACAGTTTTTTCATGCGCTCAGGGCTTCCTACAGACGTGCCTCCGAATTTTAATATTTTCATTTTGATTTTTAGAATAGGTATTTTTCTTAATATTGTAACGGGGCGTGAAATTAAAGAAAAGACGGCTAATTTCCGCTAAACTCACAAAATAAAATTCTGACAATGAAGCGTTTTAACCCAGAACGAACAATTTTAATTTTGTTTTGTCTTATATAAAAACATCAACCAGATTTGTGTATGCAACTAGAACAATCTACATTAGACACTATTAATCAATGGCTTAAGGGCAATTACGACCAAGCCACCAAGGATAAAATCCAAGCGTTGCTAGATAGCGAAGCTTTTACCGAACTGACCGACTCTTTTTACAAAAGCCTTGAGTTTGGCACGGGAGGCTTGCGCGGCATCATGGGTCCAGGCTCTAACCGGATCAACAAATATACCATCGGAACAGCCACCCAGGGGCTTTCCAACTACCTGAACAAAAAATATCCAGGCGAAAAGATCAGTGTGGCCATTGCGCACGACAGCCGCAATAATTCAGACTATTTTGCCAAAATCACCGCTGATGTATTTTCGGCCAATGGTATCCATGTTTATTTTTTCGAGGCTTTGAGGCCAACGCCTGAGCTTTCTTTTGCCATCAGGCAATTGGGTTGCAAAAGCGGCGTAATGCTAACGGCATCGCACAACCCGAAAGAATACAACGGCTATAAGGCTTATGGCAATGATGGTGGCCAGTTTACCTCTCCCGACGATAAAATGGTGATGGCCGAAGTAGCTGCCATCCAAAATATCGACGAAGTAAAATTTGAACGTGTAGACAGCAATATTGAATTGATCGGCGAAGCCATAGACCAACTTTATTTGGATAAAATTACTGCGCTTTCGGTATCGCCTGACGCCATCAAGCGTGAACACGACCTGAAAATTGTGTACTCTCCTATCCATGGTACCGGAATTACCCTGGTACCAAAGGCCTTGGCGCAGTTCGGTTTCACCAACGTAACCATTGTAGAAGAACAGAGCAAGCCCGATGGCAATTTCCCTACGGTGGTTTATCCTAACCCCGAAGAAAAGGAGGCGCTGACCCTGGCACTGAAAAAAGCGGCCGAAATTGATGCGGATTTGGTATTGGCTACCGATCCAGATGCCGATCGTGTGGGCATAGCCGTAAAAAACAACGATGGCGAGTTTGTGTTGCTTAACGGCAACCAGACTGGTAGTTTGCTCATCAACTACATCTTAACTGCTTGGCAAGAAAAAGGCAAGTTAACGGGCAAAGAATATGTAGTGAGCACCATTGTAACCACCAGTCTGATTAAAGCCATTTGCGATGCCAAAAACGTAGAGTATTTCAACACCTTAACCGGATTTAAATGGATTGGCCAGGTAATGACCAGTTTAGAAGGCCAAAAAACGTTTATCGCCGGTGGCGAAGAAAGCTATGGCTATTTGGTGGGCGATTTGGTAAGGGATAAAGATGCAGTAGTTTCTTGTGCTTTTATTGCCGAGATGACTGCTTTTTACAAAGACAAAGGCAGCAGCTTATACCAATGCTGATCTGGG
>JBCNPG010000546.1:0-2844 GCA_039593445.1 Pedobacter sp. | reverse complement strand
TCCGTACCATTCGAAAGTTGCGCCATAAGGGTTGGTGTCCAAACCCAAATGCTTCTGGTACCATTCGGTCATTTTTTTAGGGTCTTTGCATTTGAAGAAAATGCCGCCAATGCCTGTTACTTTTTTCATTTTTGCTTGATTTTGGTTAGAAACAATTGTTTTGAATGCAAAACCTGAAAGAAAAGATGCCATAATTATTAAGGCCATCAATAATGTTCTTTTCATATTGCGGGTTGTATTTAGGGCTGGTATAAGGCTACCAGTTCTTAAATATACGAGGCTGGTTAAATAAATAAAATGTTTTCGTAAGGCGAGGCTGTAGAAAGGTAAATTTCATACGGAAGTCTACGGAAAGCCGTAAAGCTTTTGCAACCTGAAAAAAGATATTTGTTGCCGATGAAAAAAACAATATATATGCTATTGATTTGCCTATTGGCCGTAGCCTGTGGCAAAAGCGAGGTTTCTCCAGATGAAGCCAACACCGCAGAATCTGAGAGACCTTGCGGTGTTTCCAAAGCTGGTCATAAGCTTTTTACTGGTCCTAAAGGTGGCTGTTATTATTATAATGGCAATGGAAACAAAACCTATGTGGACAGGAGCGAATGCAATTGCTAATTGAACGTTTAGCTTTTAAAACAAAAGGCGGATCAAACGATCCGCCTCGAAAGTATTTTAGGTACAGTGGCCGTCCACACAATAGCCGCTGCCTGGTATAATGTTGCCCACGGTGCCTGCCGGGCCACCTACATACCTTCTTTCGGGGCATTGCGTATCTGCAAAGCAGGGGCAATCGGGTACATACTCGGTTTCTTTGACCTCGTCGCAGTAAGGGTCATAGGGGCGAAGCTCGATAGGGTCTCCGCCAAGAATTAGTTTCATTGCCGAACGGCTCAATACTACATAGGAGCTCGATTTCCAGTCGTTGAAATTTTTCATGATGATTTAAATTTGGTTAGACTGGAAATTACAAAAAATATGCTGACTATCAGTGTGTTCCGTGCAAAAAAAAATAGCGGGGATAGGTGGCTTAGGCTTTCTTTACAAATTCAGATTTAAGTGCCATGGCGCCAAAACCATCAATTTTGCAATCTATATTGTGGTCGCCATCGGTTAAGCGGATGTTCCTTACCTTGGTGCCAGCCTTGATGCTTTGCGCAATGCCCTTTACGGGAAGATTTTTAATGGTTACCACCGAATCGCCGTTTTGCAGGATGTTGCCATTGCAGTCTTTTACCACCAGTTCGCCACTCGCTGTAGTGGTTTCTTCTACGTTCCACTCGTGTCCGCATTCTGGGCAGGCCAATAGGTCGTCCATTTGATAGGTGTAGCTAGATTTGCATTGGGGGCATGGAGGCAGTTCGGTCATTTTCTGTTTGATTTGACTGCAAAGATACGAAATCTTTACCGATTGGCGCGGATAGACCCTTTTTGCTTAATCCGTAGCGTTTTTATCCCCGCCCAACTGATAGTTTTTGGCATTGATGCCATATTGCTTCTTAAACTCGCGGCTGAAATATTTGGCATCGTTAAAGCCCACCAGATAGGCCACTTCGGCCACATTGTGGATGCCTTCTTTGAGCAGCGCCTCGGCTTTTTTGAGACGGATGGACTTGATAAAGTCGTTGACGGTAAGATCGGTAACCGCCCTGATTTTTTTGTACAGGACCGGAGCCGTCATGCCGATATCCTTGGCCAATTCGGGTACGCCGAAGGTCTGGTCGGAGAGCCGAGCCTCAATACGCTGGATTACTTTTTCTATAAACTGTTGATCAACGGTGCTGAGCGGTGTCGATTCGTCGATGCTGCCACTGAATTTCTTCCGCATAATTTTGCGCGATTGCAAAAGGTTGCGCACATGCAATGCGAGTAGTTCAACGCTAAATGGCTTGGTAATATAGCTGTCGGCGCCCGTAGCCAAGCCATCAAGCTGTTGTGCATGCGAATCCATGGCTGTCAGTATAATAACTGGAATGTGTGAGGTGCGCTCGTCGGTTTTAAGCAAACGGCACATTTCGGTGCCGCTCATTACAGGCATCATTACATCGCAAATAATCAGGTCAGGGATAGCCGCAATGGCGGTCTCCCAGCCTTCTTGTCCGTTTTCACACTCTACGATATGGTAACGGCTTTCCAGCGAATCGCGTAACATCTGCCTGATTTCCCAGTTGTCTTCCACAATGAGCACGGTCTCGCTGTGGTTTTCTTTGGTATTGCTGGCCTCACTAACAGCTGGCAGCGGCAGGGGAGGAAGTGTATGCCAGCTCTCGGCACTGGATTCTTGCGGCGTATGGGTTGCGGTTCGAGGCTGTTCTTTTTTTAGCAAGACCGTAAAGCGGGTATCACCGGGATTGGTTTCGGTTTCGGCAATGCTGTCAAGCAACAATTGCCCGCCATGTGCCGTTACAATGCTTTTTGATAGGGCTAAGCCGATGCCCGAGCCGATATGGGTAGAACCTTCGCGGTCTACCTGGAAAAAATCGCTGAAAATCTTGTCGCGGCTGTCTTCGGGTATGCCCAAACCGTTGTCGCGAACGGCGATGGCTACCTGTTGGTTGTTATCGGCAATGGTCACGCTAATGGTTCCGCCATCGTTGGTAAATTTGAAGGCATTGGACAGGAGGTTGAAGAAAACCTTTTCCAGCTGGAGCTTGTCGAACCAGATGTTTACCTCGGGCTGTTCGTAATCAAAAGTGTAAGTTATGTTTCGGCTTTCGGCCAGGTGCTCAAAAGCCTGGAAAATCTGTTGCACAAAGGGCACAAGGTCTTGTTGCACGAGTTTAAGCTTCAGGTGGCCCGTTTCGGTTTTTCTAAAATCGAGGAGTTCGGTTACCAGTAAGTGAAGTC
>JBCNPG010000545.1:0-2844 GCA_039593445.1 Pedobacter sp. | reverse complement strand
AATATATCGAACCTTTCTTCTGCAATAAACTTTTTCAGTGTAACTGTCATGATTTGTACATTTGTGAAAAAAGTAGATGTTCAGGCATAAAGGAAGAGGTCGTACCTATTTGCATAATCTTAAGTTGGCCTCACTTCTTTCCGGAGTGGCAGGTATTGTGAACATTGCTGGAGTGCTATCTGTAGCAACCCTCACAACCAATGTTACTGGACATTTTGCGTATTTTTCAGAGCAGCTATTCCTAGGCAATCTGAAAATGTCTTTCGTTTACCTCCTCTACATTTTATTCTTTTTATTGGGAGCTTTCCTATCTGGACTCATTACCGAATCGGCGTCGTCTAATTACAGGTCGCATACTTCCTATATTATTCCTTTGTGTATTGAAATCGCAATCATGCTTTTTATTGGCTTTTTATCATTCTTTGCACAGGATAAGCTTGCTTACCATGCGATGTATGTGTCTTCTGCGCTATTATTTGCTATGGGCTTACAAAATGCATTGGTAACTCGCGTATCCGACTCGGTGGTGAGGACTACGCATCTTACGGGACTATTCACTGATCTTGGCATAGAGCTTTCCCAGTTTTTCTTCCGTCATGAAAGAGCTGAAGAAGCCAAATTGAAAAAGAGTATCTTTTTGAAATTGATGATTATCGGCTGTTTTTTCTCGGGCGGCATTACGGGTGGATTTTTATACCGTCATTTTAGATTGGGAACATTATTGCTTCCTGCCTGTATGCTACTGTTCGCGTTATGGTATGATCAGCTTTTGTTTAGGTATTATTACCTAAAAAGAAGAATGAGGGACAAGGAATAAACTTAATTGGCATGTAGTCAGTAGCCTCTGCGGGTTGGTTCGAATCAAGTTATGTATGAGGGCTGGCTTCTTTTGTTGATTTGGGCAAAAAGTCAAGAATCAGCCCTTTAAAATTTGAGAGCAGATCCCAAAAAACACGGTTGCTGTCTATATCTCTCTCCCCACAATCAATCGTATCGGCTCGGTGAATGACGAAATCAGCCATTTGGTCAATAAGTTTCAATTGCACCAGGTTTTTTATGGCATCGGCAAAATGACTGGCATATACGTGCCCCCAGATTTCTACGATCATCGAATCATCGTCAATGGCCAATGCCTGATTGCTATGTAATAAATAATCAGATTTGATGAGTGTTATCAAAACCAGGGTCCGGTTGTCGATGTCTTCCGATAGGAAATCTTGCAGATCTGCCGAACCATCGATCTGAACAACCCGATCTTTAAACACCACTGGCAGACTAAACCCGTTGAGTTCATACGTTTTTTCCTTTGGCATAGGCTTTTTGTAGATATCCCAATACTTCTTCGTTAATATCCTCGGCAAACATGAGCCTGAGGTGGTGATTATATTGTTTGCTTCCAGGCACCTGGCCAATCTTTCGAAAACACAAATTGTCGTAATAAGGCTCATCAAAAGGCAGTACAATATCGATAAAGCTCTTGCCCAGATTGATGACAAAGGCAAAGCGCGTAACAGCAGATATCACGATCATCGACTTGGTAGCATGGAGCTGGATAGTGCCAAAACCAACCAATGTAGTTAATAGATGGTCGAATAGCGCCAACGCTATATCGCTCTTGCCACTCAGAAAATCACCTACGGTTTTGTCGCCACAATAGTGTTGCTGGTTGGTTTGCTTAAATGGTCGGCTACATAAGGGGCAGGTCCACATCGCTTAAAGATTATCGGCCAAACATAATCATTTAAACCAATGTAAAAAAGGCTTCCGGTAGTGGAAGCCTTTTGATGGCTTTTAATTAGCTGAAAAGCTCCTGCTCGTCGCGGTCGGCCACAGGTATCTTTTTCAAAAAGTCGTCAAAAGCTGGCCCCTCGTTGTCTGAGTAAATACCGTAGGCATCCAAAATATACCCTATGTTTTTATCTGCATCCTCTACCAGGTAAAGTACTGAATTGTCTGCCGGGTCAGACATGCCCTCAAAACGATAGGTCTTTACAATGGTGAGGTCTTCTGGTTTGTATATTTTGTTAAGGCTTTTCGATTGCATCTTTCCGTGGTCCGACATTCTAATTTCGTTATCTCTTCCTTTGAGCCTCAGTTTTTCTAAAATCTGGCTCATGGTATTCATTTCTACTGGCTGTTCCATGATGGTTGAAGTTTATATAACGTAAAAACAAAGGCATATCAAATTGGTTTTGGATTTCGATATATTCTTTCTTAACTATTCGAAACCAAATAGTTGCCCCGCTTGTTCTTGATAAAACCTAAAATATATCATGATGAAAAAATACCTGATCCCACTGACCCTGTGCCTGGCAATGGCATGGAGTGCGTGCAATAATGCAGGCAAGGAAATTGCCCAAGCTACCTTAAATACCACTGCAGATAATCAACCGATTGGAACCGCCAAGTTTTATAGCTTGGCTGATGGAAAAATCAAGATGGATTTGGAAATCAACTTTCCGGCGCGTGCCGACAGCAATGTAGCCGTACATTTTCATGAACATGGCGATTGTGGCAATCTGGGAGAGAATACCCACGGACATTGGAACCCAACCAATGAAATGCATGGCAAATGGGGCTCGGCAGCATACCATTCTGGCGATATTGGAAACATCAAGCTCGACGCCAAGGGCCATGGCAGCGTTAGCGTAAGCACTGATCGGTGGAGCGTGAAGGAAGGCGATGTCAAAAATATCATTGGAAGAGGGATTATCGTGCATGGAGGTACCGACGATTATACGACCCAGCCTACCGGTAATTCGGGGCCTAGGGTTGGTTGTGGTGTGATCGAAGCTGTTAAATAACCCCAAAAATAATACAAAAGGAAGGCGACTTAATTTTAAG
>JBCNPG010000544.1:0-2846 GCA_039593445.1 Pedobacter sp. | reverse complement strand
TGTTCGTTTAAGAACGGCAGAGTTTTCTTACCAGCTGCCCGAATCGTGGGTAAAACCTATGGGCTTAAAAGGCGTAAGGGTTTATACCAACGGCAACATGCTGTTTACCAAAACCAACGTGAACAAAAAGTACCAAGTAGACCCAGAGTCGATAGGGGGAGCCAATACCGGCTATCCTGCCCAACGTACTTTCAATTTAGGCGTAAATGTTACTTTTTAATAGATTTGATATGAAAAGCAAAGTAATTTTATTTGTTGCAATCATCAGTTCGCTGATGATTGCACAGGGCTGTAAAAAAGGAAGCGATTTCCTTGACCCACAGGTTTCGAACGATCTTAATGGAGATGCCGTATTCAAAGACAGTACGTACACCTCACAATTCCTCAATCGTATCTATTACGATATCGGATTTACTTTTCAAATGAGCGATGGCTACCAAGGTTTGTCGAGGTTTGCAGCCGGTGGCCATATGGTGGTTGGGGGTGAGGCTTCGCCTTATCGCTACAATGGACTTCAGAATACTGCGCCTTTGATGGCTGTCGGAAATTTGTCGCCTGAAACATCGGTAGCCGGAATTTCTGAAATGTGGACCGTGCCTTGGGCCAACATCAGACGATGCAATTTGTTGATGCAGCGCATCAATGAAACACCCGTTTCGGCACAAACCAAATCTTATTGGATTGCACAATCCCGCTTTTTAAGAGCATGGTATTATTTCCTGCTCGTAAGAAGCTATGCAGGCGTGCCTTTGATTGGAGATAAGGTGTTTGACATCGAAGACAAGATCGAAGTTCCGCGGAGCAGCTATAGCGATTGCATCAAGTACATCACAACAGAGTTGGATGCCGCCGCAGCGGCCTTGCCAAGCTTTGAAACGCAAATTGCGCAGGATTATGGCCGGGCGACCAAAGGCGCAGCCCTTGCGGTAAAAGCCAGAGCCCTATTGTATGCAGCTAGCCCTTTGTTTAACGGAGGTTCCATTGCTACCGATGCCACCCTAAAAGCAATCACTTCGTACCCAACCTACGACAAGGAAAGATGGAATACGGCAGCTCAGGCCATGAAAGCGGTGATGGATTTGGGAAGCTATGCCCTTTATGTAGACAATACCACCAGAAATGGCTACGGCTACTACAAAGTTTTTCAGAAACGCTACAACAACGAATACATCTTGGCCAAGATGGAAGGCAACAACACGACCTTGGAAAGCTGGTTGCGCGTACCATCGTTAGGCGATGGCTATCGTGCGGTGCCGGTTTTGCAGATGGTCAATTCTTACGGCATGAGCAATGGTTTGCCTATCGACGATCCGGCATCGGGCTACGATGCCAACAATCCTTACCTTAACCGTGATCCGCGTTTTTACAACAGCATCTTGTTTAATGGTGCCGATTGGTTCAATACCAGCAATGCAAAGATTAAAATAGCCAGCTATGCCAACTCTGGAACGGCAGACGCCTACACCAACTCCTCTGTTAACTCGAGCTATTTTATCAGAAAAATGTTGAACGAAGATGGTACGGGCTCTACCGAGCGTTGCTGGCCATTGCTACGCTATGCCGAAATCTTATTGGGCTACGCCGAAGCCAAAAACGAATACAGCGGTCCAACGGCAGAAGTTTACGATGCGCTTAAACAATTGCGTATCCGTGCAGGCGTAAGTGCAGGTGCTTTGGGCAACTACGGCCTCAAAGCTGGCATGACCCAAGAAGAGATGCGCAAAGTAATCCAAAACGAATACAAGGTGGAACTAGCCTTCGAAGAACATAGGATGTGGGATGTACGTCGCTGGAAAACGGCTATGCAGGAGCTAAATTTTACGCCGATTGGAACTACCGTAACCAAAAACGCCAACAACACTTATACCTATGGTACCAGAAACGTGTATACACCATACCTTTTTACCGAAAAATTCTACTTGTTTCCGATCATGAGTTTAGAAATTGGAAGGAGTACTGCGCTTGTTCAAAACCCGGGTTGGTAATTTTGAACACTTATTTTTTTGGTTAGTCATGTTAAGGCCATCTCCCTTGTTCCATGGGGAGATGCCTTTTCATCGCTTAGGGCCATTAATTAAACCAAGTAATTAAGGGAATACAACAGAACAAAAAGGTTATCCTAAATTTAAGAACAAGAGAAATAATTTATCGAACTACAAAGAAACATGAAGAGACTACTGATAGCCTTTGCTTTTTTAGCTGCGTTTTCCAAAAGTAATGCCCAAGAAGCCAAAAAACCTTGGGCCCAACTGATCAAAGACGAATTTGAATTTGCCGGTAAACAATACAAGGTTCTAGCCAAGAACATACCAGAAGGTAAAACGCCACAATCATTTAAAGACGGCAAACCTGTCAATTACGATATCAAATGGTGGTGCAGTGGTTTTTACTCAGGTACCTTATGGAATATTTACGAGCAGACCCACGACGAAAGCATCAAGCAGGAGGCAGAAAACGCATTGAAGGTCATTGAACCAAATCAAACCTTTACCGGAAACCACGATTTGGGCTTTATGATGTATTGTAGCTTTGGCAATGCCTACAGACTTACCCATAAGCCAGAATACAAGTCGGTTATCCTGCGCTCGGCAGAATCATTGTCAACCCGCTACAGGCCCAGCATCAAATCCATCCAATCGTGGAACAAGAACAAATATTGGAACTGTCCGGTAATCATAGATAACATGATGAACCTGGAAATGCTCACTTGGGCAAGCGAAAATGGAGGAGACAAAAAATACAAGGAGATAGCCATTACACATGCCAATACGACCTTGGCCAATCACTTTCGCCCCGATTTTAGTTCCTACCATGTGGTAGATTATGATTTGGAAACCGGAAAAGTA
>JBCNPG010000543.1:0-2848 GCA_039593445.1 Pedobacter sp. | reverse complement strand
GGTTTTTGAGGTAGCCGTGGTAAGGCGTACTCAGAATGATCGATCCGCCACCATTCTTTTGTAAGATGGTTTTGCAGAACTGGATAAATTTCCTGGGATCATATAAATGCTCGATAACTTCGGTCGAAATGATCGTGTCGAAGCGAAGTTGGGCAAATTTTTCGGGCAAGTCATCGCTGGAGAGGTCTTGGATGGCAAAACGATCGGCCGAAAACGTAGAAGCGATCTGGATGCCCGTTTCGGAAGCATCGGTCCCGTAGGTGTTAAAGCCCTGTTCAACCAGCGCCTTAACCAAAGCGCCATTGCCACAGCCCAAATCTAAAATACAGCGGTTGCTGTTTTTGTCGAGCAGGTTCATTATAGGCGCTACAATATATTGGTGGGCATGTGTGGCCGAAGCATTTTGGTAGCCGTAATCTTTATAATCTGCCATTTATTGTACTTTTTGATAAAGTGAAATATATTTTTGAACCAGTTGGACGGGGTTAAAATCTGTTGTGATTAAGCCAGGTGCAATTTGTCTGATTTGTTCGCGTTGTGCTTTGGCTTGGTAAGCCTTGGTTAATTGCTCGCCAATGTTTTCAGTACTTAGTGTGGAGATCCATCCCAATTTTTTTTCCAGCACATAATCGGCCAGGCCCACCTGATCTGATAGCATAACGGGAGTGCCCACGCTAAGGCTTTCTACTACCACATTGGCAAAATTTTCATTGTAGGATGTCAAGACCATCAGGTCGTGCTGTGACAATACCTCGAATTTATCTTCGGGTTTTACCTGTCCAATCCACTTAACGTTACCAGCTATTCCTAACTGCTGAGCCAGCAACTGCAAGCTTTGAACATAGGGAACTGTGCCAGAACCAGCCAGGCTAAGCGACCAATCGAATGTTGTCCCAGCTAAAGCTTTAAACAACAATTCCAGTCCTTTTTTTTCTTCTATCCTTGATAAAAAAACAAGCCTCAATTGCGCCGAAATGTTGCTTTTTGATTTTATAGTCTCACTATTACCCAATTCTACCAAGTTGGGAATAACCGTAATGCTTTGGGGTTGGATAAAATGTAGAACGTCTTGCTTTTCTTTTTCGCTGGTTACATGGATATGGCAATACCGCAAAAGCCGTTTGCCCATTAATTGGTGGATGATGGATTTGAAACCGGCATTTCTATTGCCTAGCGTGTATCCGGTAAGCATGCCCCGTGGCGATAATACCACTGGAACCTTGCTCCATTTGGCAACTTGGCAGCTTAATAAAGATACCAGGTTCCACCAGGCATGGATATGAACAACCACCTGTTTATCTTGCTTGATTTTATATTTTAGGGCTTTTAATAAGGCCGGAGAGAAATGCGTATGGTTTTTGGTTAGGCGTTTGAAATAACTCACGGCTACGCCATCTACGTTTTGCACTTTGTTGGGCTTAACTTCAAGCTCGGTTTGTCCATTGGCTGTTGTAGTTAGCACTTCAATGGGTACTTTGGCATTGGCCAGCGCTTCGCAGAGCTTGGCTACCGACATGGTTGGCCCGCCATAAATATAGGCTGGCTTATAGGCGGCGCTGATCTGCAGTATCTTCGTAAACATCGAGTTCTATTAAAGTATTGGAGCGCTTAAGAATCCAATAAATGGCATACATGGCCAAGTAGCCGTAAAAAATGTTGTTGAGCAGGAACTCAAAATTATTGCCACGCCAAAGGTTTTGAAAAATGGCATTAAACATTACGATGCAGCCCAGCTCATAGCCCCCAAACCATTCTTCTGCCTTGTTGCAAAGCCATTGGGTTATATAGCCATACAGAAAAATGGAAATAAATACCCCAATTAGGCCTGCACTCAAATAGCCGTCTACTACCGGACGGGTTTTGGCAGACACGGTTGAGTTTCGGTTGGCAACGCCAGCTTCATAAACCCGCTCCATCGAAACGGTTTCGGTTACAAACTTGTTGGGCCAAATAGCCCTTGGAATAATCGCCAAAATAGAATTTTCGACGATCTCAAATCCATAATAATCCCTTTCGCCGGGAATGTGCTTAACAAACTGCGTAAACATATCGATTTCGCTTAGCCGTAACGTAAGGAAATCCCAGTTGGTTTCGTTGATTTGCGCTTCATCGCTCACCAATACCGCATTGAACGCTTCTGAACGGGCTTCTTGTGCGCTTTTTTCGCCAGACCATGATTGAGAACGCACAATACTTGCAAATGTGGGCAGGATGTAGAGCAGAATATAGAGGGTTGGAAGAGTTAGAACAAGTATGAGCTTTTTAAAATATGGATAAAGCAAAAAGCCAATAATTATGACATTGATAATGATACTCTCCTTATAGCCGGTTAAGGTGGAAGCGAGGAAATTGACCAGGAAAAGACCACCCCCAAATAGCATGAAGCCGGTTTTTCGTTGCACAATGCCTCTTACGAATACAAAAGCGCTACAGGTAATGGAAATGTTGATTAAGCCGTACGAGAACTGGCTGATGCTGTGTAGACGGGAGGTAGCGGCACCTAGAAGATAACAGGCTACGCAAAGCCAAATGAGGAAAAAATCTAGGTTAAGATTAAGACGATGCTTAATGACTGGGTACTGCTTAATTTTGACAATCATTCCGGTAACCAAGGCCGCATGGGCCAATAAGGATAAACGCTGACATTTTGCAATAAAATAGGTTTGTTCGTTTACCTTAAAGGGCAACATCACATTGACCTTCGAAAAATACTCATAGCCCATATGATCTAAAAAATAGAAAATGGAAGTGGTGCACAGAAAGCCTGCAAAAATGAGCTGTACCAGCACAATAGGACCCAGGACTTGCTTGCTGAGGGGCATATCAAGAGGAATATACCTTACCTTTG
>JBCNPG010000542.1:0-2851 GCA_039593445.1 Pedobacter sp. | reverse complement strand
GTAGGCCGTGCCGACGAAATGATCGATAAGGTAACTACCTATAAGGACAACTGGTTAGGCAAACTGATGATCAAATTGCTGAAATAAGCAATTTTTTTGATGTAAACTTTCAATAATTTCTGAAAATATAGTAAATATAATATAATGAATTACAATTTGATCGGTTACGGAGCTTTTATCGCCTTGATTGTGCTCATCATCGTTTTTGTAGGGCGCACCTGTTACCGAAATGGGAATGTGTTTGTGGCCGAACTGTTGCCTGGCCACCTCGAACTTTGCCGTCAAATCAACAAAGTACTGCTGATAGGCTATTACCTGGTTAACATCGGCTATTGCGCCATTACCTTGGTTTCCTGGCAACAAATTACGAGCATAGCCCAACTGGTTGAAGTAATTGCTGTTAAAATGGCCATTATTATCGGTATCATTTCGGGTTTGCATTACCTCAACATCCTTTTATTAACCACACAAGTTCAAAAACTAATTCGCTAACAACTCAAAACTCAAATATCATGGAAACTACAAAAATTCTGATCGGCTACGCAATTTATGTCCCTGTGGCACTTTTCCTGACCTTTTACGTGTCTAGAACCCTATTCAGGAACAGCAAGGTTTATATGCTCGATATTTTTAAGGGGAGGGAGGAAATTGCCTTGGCCACCAACAAGCTATTCGAAACCGGTTTTTACCTGCTCAACTTGGGCTTTGCCTTGATGATACTGGAATTAACGCTTTATAGGAACGACTACCAGTCGTTGGTGGAAGCGCTCAGCTACAAAATAGGGACTTTCTCTATTTATTTGGGTTTGATGCTTTTCGTCAATCTCTATTTCTTTTTCAGGGGTAAGAGAAAAGCAAAAGAAAGCAACGCGCCTAAACAGGCTCAGATGCCTCCGAGATTTGAGGCTTGAAACATTAAAACAAAGAAAGGCTCCACTCCGGAGCCTTTCTTTGTTACCGTTAGTGAAGTGCACCAAACATAAACATTCTGAAGTTGCCAAGAATTTTCTAAGAAACTAAACTGGACTGTTTTTTCTATTTCTGATAAGTTTATTTATCCCATTAAAAGATGTGATCGCCAATGACTAAGACTTCAAAGTCAGTTTTCTAATTGGTTATTTGATTACTATGCAGATCTGTTTTTTAATGGAGAAAATTTCAAGTAAGTATATAAAAGTTTAAAGCTGATTTTTACAGTGTTTCGGAATAAACAAATGTTCTTTAGAAAATAAAAAGCCACTGATTTAGAACTTAATCAGTGGCTCATCTTTTAATTTTATTATCCGTAAACGATTTGGATGGACCGGAACTGTTGGATGAATACCAACAAGCGCGTGCTAACCTAGTTTTTTGTATTTGATGCGGTGCGGGGTTACATCGCCCAAACGTTTCTTGCGGTTTTCTTCGTAATCAGAATAATTGCCTTCAAAGAAATAAACCTCAGAGTTGCCCTCAAATGCTAAAATGTGCGTACAGATACGGTCTAAGAACCACCTGTCGTGACTGATTACCACTGCACAGCCGCCAAAGTTTTCTAAAGCTTCTTCCAAGGCACGCAAAGTGTTTACGTCGATATCGTTGGTTGGCTCATCGAGCAGCAATACGTTGGCGCCTTTTTTAAGCGTAATGGCCAAGTGTACGCGGTTTCTTTCTCCACCTGATAAAATGCCCACTTTCTTTTGCTGGTCGGCACCATTGAAATTGAATTTTGATACATAGGCACGGCCGTTAACCGCTTTGTTGCCCAATTGGATGTTGTCTAAGCCATCGGTAATGTTTTCGTAAACGGTTTTGTTGGCATCCAGGTCGTTGTGCATCTGGTCTACATAGCCCAAAGCCACAGTTTCACCTACTCTAAAGGTACCTGCATCAGCCTGCTCCTGTCCGGTAATGAGCCTAAACAAAGTGGTTTTGCCGGCGCCGTTTGGCCCGATGATCCCAACAATGCCCGCAGGAGGAAGCGAGAAGCTCAGGTTTTCGAACAAAATTTTATCGCCATAGGCTTTGGTTACATTGGTGGCTTCGATCACTACATTTCCTAAGCGCGGACCTGCAGGAATAAAGAGCTCCAATTTTTCTTCGCGTTCCCTGCCGTCTTCCGAGGCCAGTTTATCATAGTTGGCCAAACGGGCTTTTGATTTGGCATGTCGGGCCTTCGGTGCCATGCGTACCCATTCCAGCTCGCGTTCCAATGTTTTTTGACGTTTGCTCTCGGTTTTTTCTTCCTGTGCCAAGCGTTTGGCTTTTTGGTCTAGCCAAGAAGAATAGTTGCCTTTCCAAGGAATGCCTTCGCCTCGGTCTAGCTCCAAGATCCAGCCTGCCACGTTATCGAGGAAGTACCTGTCGTGGGTAACGGCAATAACGGTTCCTTTGTAGTTTTGGAGGAACTGCTCTAACCAATCGATGCTTTCGGCATCCAAGTGGTTGGTCGGCTCATCGAGCAATAATACATCTGGTTCTTGCAGCAACAAACGGCACATGGCCACACGACGGCGCTCGCCTCCCGATAATACGCCGATTTTGGTTTCCGGGTCTGGACAACGCAGGGCATCCATCGCTCTTTCCAATTTGTTGTCAAGCTCCCAGGCGTTAACGGCATCGATTTTATCTTGCAGTTCGCCTTGGCGCTGCATCAGCTTGTCCATTTTGTCGGCATCGGAATAGTTTTCTTCCAAGCCAAAAGCCTCATTGATTTCTTCGTATTCCTTGAGGATGGCAGTAATTTCGGCCACGCCTTCTTCTACAACCTCGCGAACGGTCTTTTCCGGATCGAGTTCGGGCTCCTGCGCCAAATAGCCCACCGGATAGCCTGGAGAAAACACAACTTCGCCTTGGAAATACTTGTGTAAAC
>JBCNPG010000541.1:0-2854 GCA_039593445.1 Pedobacter sp. | reverse complement strand
TTTTTCATCGATTTGATTTGCGCATTACCACCCACACGTGATACCGAGATACCTACGTTGATTGCCGGACGGATACCCGAGTTGAACAAGTTCGACTCCAAGAAGATCTGGCCATCGGTAATCGAAATTACGTTGGTTGGGATGTAGGCTGAAACGTCGCCAGCTTGGGTTTCGATAATTGGCAAAGCGGTTAACGAACCACCACCTTTTACGATACCTTTCAACGAATCTGGCAAATCGTTCATGTTTTTAGCGATTTCGTCGTTGGCGTTGATTTTCGCAGCTCTTTCCAACAAACGGCTGTGTAGGTAGAACACGTCGCCTGGATAAGCCTCACGACCCGGTGGACGACGCAACAACAATGATACCTCACGGTAAGCTACCGCTTGTTTAGACAAATCGTCATAAACGATCAAAGCCGGACGGCCTGTATCGCGGAAGAACTCGCCGATGGCAGCACCAGCAAATGGAGAGTAGAACTGCAATGGCGCAGGCTCGGCCGCAGAAGCCGAAACGACTACGGTATATGGCATTGCACCATTTTCTTCTAAAGTACGAACAATATTGGCTACGGTACTTGCTTTCTGACCACAAGCTACGTAGATACAGAATACAGGATTACCTGCTTCGTAAAATTCCTTTTGGTTGATGATGGTATCGATACAAACGGCAGTTTTACCAATCTGACGGTCGCCGATAACCAACTCACGCTGGCCACGACCGATTGGGATCATGCCGTCGATAGCTTTGATACCTGTTTGCAAAGGCTCGTTTACCGGCTGACGATAGATTACACCTGGTGCTTTACGCTCCAAAGGCATCTCGTAGGTTTCGCCCAAAATTGGTCCTTTACCATCGATAGGCTCGCCAAGCGTGTTTACAACACGGCCCAACATACCTTCACCAACTTTGATAGAGGCAATTTTTTTGGTACGTTTAATCGTATCGCCTTCTTTGATTTCGTCTGATGGGCCTAACAATACCACACCCACGTTATCTTCTTCAAGGTTCAATACAATACCTTGCAAACCGTTGGCAAACTCAACTAACTCGCCACTTTGAACTTTGGTTAGTCCGTAAACGCGGGCAATACCATCACCCACTTGCAATACGGTACCCACTTCTTCAAGCTCAGCTTCTGATTTGAAGCCTGACAATTGTTGTCTGATAATTGCCGAAACTTCGTCTGGTCTTACCTCTACCATAATTTTATTTTTGATTTCTTTTTCTAATGTAAATCTTGTACTGTGTTTATTTTATTTCCCGATCTCTCATCGGATATATCTTCAAGGTTCGCTTAGGCGATGCCTTGTGCAAATTCTTTTTTCAGTTTTTTCAATCCGCTGGCAATGCTGGCGTCAAACTGCTTATCGCCAACCTTCAAGATAAAGCCACCGATCAAATTCTCGTTTACTTTTTCTTTGATCACCACTTCGTTGGCACCCAGTTCTTTTTTAACCAAGTTCACGATTTCGGCTTTGTTGGCATCGGTTAAGGCTGTAGCCGTGGTTACCTCTGCCGTTACAATTCCTTTCAATGCCTGATATTGGCTAACGAACTGCTTGGCGGCATCGAACAGGATTGCAGAACGGCCCTTATTTACCGCCAACTTGAAAAAGTGTTCGGTAATCGGGTTTACCTTGCCTGCAAAAAGCGCGTTCAAAATTCCCGTTTTTTTATCCAAAGGAATAATCGGGTTTTTGAGGATGGCCTCTAATTCGCTATTGTGATCTACAACTTCCTCAAATAACACCATGTCATTTTTTAACGCTTCTAGGGCATTTTGCTCAATAGAAAGGTCGATCAACGATTTGGCGTATCTGGCTGCTGCTTTACTTGACATATATTTAGTATTGAGATGTGAAATCGAGATTTGAGATTTGAGATTTGAGATTTGAGAATTTTCTCAAACCAACCTCTTTCTCATTACTCATATCTCATATCTAGTGTCTCATTTTAGTTTAATTCAACATCTTTTAACAGGCTGTTTACCAAGTCCTGTTGTTTAGCTTTATCATCTAACTGATTGCGCAATACACGCTCGGCAATATCCAAAGACAAAGCCGATACTTGGCCCTTCAATTCTGCCAAGGCCGCTTTTTTCTGATTTTCGATCTCGATGCGTGCTTTTTCGATCAGTTTGGCACCTTCGCTTTGGGCTTGGGTCTTAGCTTCGTTCACGATGCTGTCTTTCAAGGTTTTGGCCTCTTTCAAGATCTGGTCACGCTCGGCACGTGCCTGCTTCATCAACTCTTCGTTTTGAGAAGTTAAACGAGCCATTTCTTGCTTAGCCAACTCGGCTTTGTTCAAGGCATCGTCAATAGACTGCTCGCGCTCTTTAATGGCGCCCAACACTGGCTTCCAGGCAAACTTGGCCAAGATAAGAAGCAAAAGCAAAAATGCTATTGTCTGAAAAACAACTAAACCAACTTCAGGTATTAATAAATCCATTTCGGTATATATTTTATTCTATCTTTCTTATTTCGTTTTCATAAATAAATGTTTTGCAGAACAATCTTCTGCAAAACATTTAAGGTGAGTTACACTAATGCAACTACTACCGCGAACAAAGCAACCGCCTCAACGAAGGCAGCAGCGATCAACATCGCAGTTTGAATTTTTGAGGCAGCTTCTGGTTGACGAGCAATACCGTCCATAGCAGAACCACCAATACGACCGATACCTAGACCAGCGCCAATCGCAGCTAATCCTGCACCTACTGCAGCAATACTTCCTGTAATCATGATTTTATATATTAATTGTTTTTAAAATTATGCTAATTAATGGTGTTCTTCTACCGCCATGCCAATAAACAGGGCCGACAGAATGGTAAATATAAAGGCCTGGATAAAGG
>JBCNPG010000540.1:0-2860 GCA_039593445.1 Pedobacter sp. | reverse complement strand
GTACTGCCGGCTTAACCTACAACCCCATTATTGGGCAACAGGTTGTCGATTTCGGAGGCCAGTTGCAAACGCTTAAGTTCGGACAGAAATGGAACTCTTCTGCGGGTGTCCAGCTCTCGCAACAACTGTTTAACCAACAGGTTTTTACAGGATTGCAGGCCGCAAGATCGAGCGAAGAATATTACAACCTCACCGCTCAATTAACCGAAGAGCAACTCATCGAACTGGTAGCCAACAACTATTATCAGGTTTTGGTAACCAGGCAGCAGCTGGAAGTGATTGACAACAACATCAAAAATGTGAAGGTTGTCGAAAACATCGTTAACGTTCAGTATAAAAACGGTTTGGCCAAAAAAATCGATGTAGACCGCATCAAGGTAAATCTAACCAACCTGAACACGCAAAGAGAGCAGGTGGTTAATGGGATCACCCAATTGGAAAACCAGTTGAAATACGCGATGGGCATGCCGGTTGCTACCCCAATCATCTTGCCGGCTACCGAACTTACCCAGGTAAGCACCCTGCCACAACTGGCAGACACCGTAGATCTGTCTAACCGTACCGAGATCAAGCTTTTGGACAACCAGGACAAGCTTTTGTCTTTGCAAAGGAAAGCTTATGTATCAGAATATTACCCTACATTGGCTTTGACGGGCAACTACACCTATTCTAGCCAAAGCAAAAGCTTCGACTTTTTAAACTCGAGCAGCTCGGCCATTGGTTTTGGTTCTTCGGCTGTGGGACTAACATTAAGGGTGCCTATTTTTAACGGCTTCCTCACCCGTTCTAAAATCCGTCAGGCCGATGTAGCCATCAAAAAAGCCAAGGAAGACCGAACCAATACTACCAATGCCTTGAACATGGCTTACGAAAATGCCAAAATCCAATTGCGCGACAACCTGGCCACCATCAATGCGCAACGCAAAAACGCCGAGCTGGCTCAGGAAATCTACAAAAGCACACAAAACAACTACAACAACGGACTGGCTTCGCTAACCGATTTGCTGGAAACAGAAAACTCGTTAACCCAGGCCCAAAACAGCTATACACAGGCATTATTAAACTATAAGATTGCCGAAATACAATTAATCAAATCAAACGGAAATATTAAATCGCTAGTCCAATAACTGAAATGAAAAGAACAATAATCATAATCCTTGTCATTGCGGCCGCCCTTGCGGCGATAGCCCTGGTTCTGAAGAACAACAAAAAGAAGAACGATGCCAAAACTGCCTTCATTGCCGAAGGTGGGGGCGCCGTGGCTGTGCGCGTGGCAACCGTTGAAAAAAAGGTGGTAGACCTTGATTTTAATGCTAACGGAAATTTTGCAGCCAACCAGGAGCTTAACTTCCTTTCTGAAAACGCCGGCCGCGTAAGCGCCATTTATGTCAAAGAAGGCGACCGTGTAAGCAAAGGCCAGGTTTTGGCCCGCATCGATGCCGAAATCATCAATACCGATAGGGAAACAGCCGAAGCAGCTTACCAAAATGCGCTGAAAGACGAAGCCAGGTACCAAAGTTCGTACCAAACCGGTGGCGTAACCCAACAACAGCTTGACCAAGCCAAATTGGCCACAAGAAATGCACAATTGCGTTTGCAGGCTTCGAAAAGAAGACTGAACGATGCCAGCATCAAGTCGCCAATCAACGGTATTGTGAACAAAAAGTACATCGAAGTAGGTGCTTTTGTAACCGCTCAAGGCACCCAGTTGTTCGAATTGGTTGACGTTTCTAAACTTAAACTGAAAGTAAACGTAAACGAAGCACAAGTGGCCAACCTTAAATTAGGCGACCGCATCGATATCAAATCAACTATTTTCCCAACCGAGAAATTCAGTGGCAAAATTACCTTCATCGCCCCTAAAGCCGATGCAACCCTAAATTTCCCGATTGAAATCGAAGTGGCCAACAACACCAAGAACAGCTTAAAAGCGGGCATGTATGGAACAGCCGTTTTCAACTTCCCGAAACAAGCTCCTAGCATCCTTATTCCGCGCACTTCATTTGTGGGCAGCGTAAGCAGCAACCAGGTTTTTGTGTTAGACAAAGCCAGCAACACTGCCAAAGTACGCAATGTGGTAAGTGGCAGGATCTTGGGAGATAACGTGGAGATTTTGGACGGCTTGGCCCCGGGCGAAACCGTAATTACCAGCGGACAGATCAACTTGGCCGACGGCACTGCGGTAAGTGTTGTTAAATAAGCCAAAAATTGCATTTACAAATCGCTTGCGCCCCTAAACGTATGCATTATTAAAACAAAATGAAGATTACAGACATATCCATAAAAAGGCCCTCGCTGGTCATTGTGGTTTTTACCGCACTTACCCTATTGGGGCTATTGAGCTACTTTTCGTTGGGCTATGAGCTATTGCCGAAATTCTCCAACAACGTAGTATCCATCTCTACCATCTATCCTGGCGCTTCGCCAAACGAGGTAGAAAATACCGTAACCAAAAAGATCGAGGATGCGGTATCTTCGATGGAAAATATCAAAAAACTCAACGCCGTATCGTTCGAAAGCTTGTCGACGGTAACCATTACCTTAACCGACAAGGCCAATATAGACGTTGCTATGAACGATGCCCAGCGTAAGGTAAACGCAATCCTGGCCAATTTGCCGGAAGATGTAAAAACGCCTTCGTTAAGCAAGTTCTCGCTCGACGATTTACCGGTAATTACCATGTCGGCTTCTGCCAATATGGACGATATTACCTTTTACGACCTGATCGACAAGCGGATTGCCCCGGTAATTTCGAGGGTGAACGGTATTGCCCAGGTAAACCTGATTGGTGGTTCCGAGCGCGAAATACAAGTAGCCTTAGATGCCAACAAGCTACAGGGCTATGGCCTTTCGGTACCTC
>JBCNPG010000054.1:0-10542 GCA_039593445.1 Pedobacter sp. | reverse complement strand
GCCAACAAATACGTGTCCGAGGTGGGCGCCACAATTGGCACAGATGATTTCGGTACGTTGTCCGTCGGCATCGGGAACGCGTTTAACGGCACCTTTGATTTCATCATCAAAGGCCGGCCAGCCACAATGGGCATCGAATTTAGAATCAGATCGGTACAAAGGTGCGTTGCAACGTTTGCAGGTATAGGTTCCCTTTTCAAAAAACTTGTCGTATTTGCCGGTACCCGGATATTCGGTTCCTTTGCGTACGATTACGTCTTCTTCTTCTTTGGTTAATTTGTTGTACTCCATTTTCTTAGTCGTTTTTGAAGGCGCCTTCTTGTCTTGCTGCGCACAAGCTACCAAACCCGTCATCAGCAATAAGCCGAGCACCATAAATGTTTTATTGATCATTGTTTTCATTTGACGTACTGTTTTCTAAACTATATACGCTTTGTCGCGCAATTTGGTTTTTGCTTACAGCCTTATACAAATATAATCAATCGGCTTGGTTTAGGATGGATTGCTCGTTAGCGGAAAGTCATTTTAGTTGGTTGGTTTGTTGGGTGGTTGGCTTGGTAGTTATTAGAAAATGGGGAATAGTTAATAGGGAATAGAGAATAATTTACGAGAAATAATGAAGGCCTAATAGAGCGCATCACAATCTGTTCTACCGTAAGTTGAAAACTGGAAACTGATAACTGTGAGCTGAAAACTGCAAATTCTTGTAATTCGTTATGGAACAAAAAAAGCTTCCTGCAGTGCAGGAAGCTTTTTTATATTTATTAAAATCTATTGATCTTATTTTTTCAACAAGCTAGCCATGGCTGCTCCGATTTCGGCAGGACTTTCTACCACGGTAATACCGCACTCGGCCATGATCTTCATTTTGGCAGCCGCAGTATCGTCGGCACCGCCAACAATGGCACCAGCGTGGCCCATTCTGCGTCCCGGAGGCGCTGTTTGGCCTGCGATGAAGCCCACAACCGGCTTGGTACCGTTTTCTTTGATCCAAAGGGCCGCTTCTGCTTCCATGCCGCCGCCAATTTCACCGATCATGATGATACCTTCGGTTTCTGGATCGTTCATCAACAACTCAACCGCTTGTTTGGTCGTTGTACCGATAATTGGGTCGCCACCGATACCAATAGCCGTGGTGATGCCCAAGCCAGCTTTTACAACCTGGTCAACCGCCTCATAAGTTAAGGTTCCAGATTTTGAAACTACACCTACCGTACCTCTTTTGAAGATGAAGCCTGGCATGATACCGATCTTAGCTTCGTCGGCGGTGATGATACCTGGACAGTTAGGGCCGATTAAACGGCAATCCCTGCCAGTGATATAAGATTTTACAGCAATCATATCCTTGGTTGGGATACCTTCTGTAATACATACGATTACTTTAATGCCTGCCTCTGCAGCTTCCATAATGGCATCGGCTGCGAACGGAGGAGGTACAAAAATAATAGATACATTGGCGCCAGCTTTATCAACTGCATCTTTTACAGTGTTAAATACAGGTCTATCCAAGTGTGTTTGGCCACCTTTGCCTGGGGTTACACCACCAACAACGTTCGTACCGTAAGCTATCATTTGCTCAGCATGGTAGGTACCTTCGTTTCCGGTAAAACCCTGAACAATTACTTTTGAATCTTTATTTACTAAAACACTCATTATATCTATTTTTTTGCATGCAAATCTAAGGTAATTGAAATGCAATGTCAACTGCAAAAGGCAGATAATTTGTCACATCTTTATTTTAGGCACACTGGTCTGGAATAAGATGCATACTGCCTATTAACCTGACAGGCATTATCCTTTAATAATTCGAATATTGAAATTTTTGGGCTTCGGCCAAGTAGAAATTATCGGTAATCAGCTTATCTATCTGACCTATTATCTTCAGCAACTCTTCCCGCCGTTGCTTTTTGGCCAGTGCCTCTATAGCCTCTTCAAAGTTGTAAAGTTCGTCATCCAGCACCTTTTGCTTCAATCCGCCAATAAAAAAGCTTTTTCCCTTAGTGATGGGATAGCTTTTCTCATCGTAATAACTTTTATCATACACATAAACCGCATAGGCTGCATAAGCGTAGATGCGTTGGTGTTGATGTGCAAAATAAGTACCGCCTGTTTGGAGCCTGCCATTCAGTTCATTAATCAGTCTAAACAAAGCAATCAGGGTTTGCCTTTCCTTGTCAAAATCTGGCTTGTTGTTTCGTTGCTTTAGAAAATAGGCGTACATCAGGTAATAATCGTCTTTGCAAACCTCGCAAGAAAACTGATTGAATTCTTTTTCTTCCCTATTTTGGGGTTCGTAGCCCATGCCTCGAGTGGCATAAGCTTCGTCAGGCCGTTGAAAAAATTCTTCGCTAAACTGCGGGATTACTTTTTTTGCCATCAGCAACCTATCCTTTTCAAATTTAACGGTATCGCCGGGCATAAACACCACCGAAATAATTTCTGAGGGCTTTGCGTCAACTTTCTTTTCGGCCGAACTGCAGGCGCAAAAAAGCACGATGGCCAACACGAAGAATAAATTGCTTTTCATCGCCACTAAAAATGATCGCCCTCTGTTTTTTCGATAGCCAAGGGTCTGATGGCGTTCTGGTATTTTTCTTCGTCAAATTCCTTTTCGCTTTTGGCAATCACAATGGTGGCAATACCGTTTCCAATCATGTTGGTTATGGCACGGGCCTCGCTCATAAACCGGTCTACGCCCAACAAAATAGCGATATGCTCAACCGGCATGATCTTGAGCGCCGTCAACGTGCTGGCCAACACAATAAAGCCGCTGCCCGTTACTCCGGCCGCCCCTTTCGAAGTGACCATCAATACCGCCATGATCGAAATCTGTTCGCCCAGGCTCAAATCGATGTTGAATACCTGCGTTAAAAAGATAACCGCCATAGCCAGGTAAATGGAAGTGCCATCAAGGTTGAAGGAATAACCCGTCGGAATAACCAAACCCACCACCGACTTATCGCAACCAATATCTTCCATTTTGCGCATCATGCTGGGCAATACCGATTCTGACGACGAAGTACCCAAAACGATCAATATTTCCTGCCTGATGTATTTAAGGTAAGCCCACAAACTGAACTTATAAAAACGGCAAATCAGATTGAGCACCACAAAAATAAACAGGAAACAAGTGAGGTACACCGACCCCATCAAACTGGCCATTGGCTTAAGCGTACCAATGCCATAAGTGCCAATGCTGTAGGCCATGCCCCCAAATGCCCCAATGGGTGCCACGCGCATCACCACTTTCATCATGTTGAACAGCACTTTTGAAATCTTGTCGAAAGTGCCCAGCAAGGATTGGCCTGGCTCGCCCAGTTTGCTCAGTCCGTAGCCAAACAAAATGGCAAAGAATAAAATCTGCAATATTTCGCCCTTGCTAAAAGCTTCGAATATATTCTTGGGAATGATGTGCGTAATGAACTCGAGCCATTTGATTTCGCCTGCCTGCTCGGCATATTTGGCAATTTTTGCAACATCGCCCGCTGGCACCTTAACCCCAACACCCGGCTTGAGGACATTGGCCACCAGAAGTCCGATGGCAATAGCAGCCGTGGTTACGATCTCGAAATACAACAACGCTTTGCCGCCTACTCGTCCAACCCGCTTCATGTCGCCCATGTGGGCAATGCCCAAAACGATGGTGAAAAAGATGATGGGGGCAATCAACATGCTGATCAGGTTGATGAAGCATTTGCTGATGAGTTCGGCACTTGGCGCAAAACCCGGAAACTGTATACCTACAATTACGCCAAGGGTAATGGCCACCAAAACTTGAAAGGTTAAATTAGAAAGTATAGCCTTCATTTATAACAGAAATAAGGTTGAAATATAAAACTATTTTTTGGCGCAAAAGGCATTTTTTAGCAAATGGAAAAAAAAGCATCAAGATTAGATAAATAAAGGCAATTTGTACGTTGTAAGTGCTATAATCCTGTTTTACTGGATTAATGCCTATCTTTACCCACAAGAATGCCATCAAAATGAGAAATTTTCGCCTTTCCCTTTTTTTCGCCGCTATCCTATTGTTTGTTTATTCCTGCAAAAAAGAGACTGTTGAGCCCCAGCCGCTGGTACAGAAGCTGATTTTGGGCAGATGGCCTTTAAGATATACCATCAAGAACGTATCGGTAGACAATATCCAGATGTGGCCCGATA
Organism: Pedobacter sp.; assembly: GCA_039593445.1. Classification (GTDB taxonomy): domain Bacteria; phylum Bacteroidota; class Bacteroidia; order Sphingobacteriales; family Sphingobacteriaceae; genus Pedobacter. The sequence goes on along the minus strand of JBCNPG010000054.1, from coordinate 6,384 downwards.
CCACCAACATTTACAACCCGGTTGATACGCTCGTTTTCAGAACCGATGGCAAGGTGATTACCCGCAGGGCCGGCGTAGCCATAGACAGCACGACCTATAGCATCGATGCCCAGGGAGCGAACATCACCTTTGGCACCAATCCGCCAAAAAAGCTAAGCTTTGTACGCTACAAAAGCTTGGGCATTGCTACCGAAACCATTGTTAAAAATGGATCGAGCAGCACCAAAACCGTAATTGAAGACCAATATTTTAGGTAAGCGCAACTTAGTCCTTGGCAATTCCTGCCGAAGAAAACTGCAGTTCGTACAAGCGCTTGTAGTAGCCGTCTATTTTAAGCAGCTGCTGATGGGTGCCTTTTTCCTTGATTTCGCCTTTGTCTAACACAATAATCAGGTCGGCCTTTTGGATGGTCGACAAGCGGTGCGCAATGACGATGGAAGTCCGGCCATGCATCAGTTTGTCGATGGCATTTTGGATCAGCATTTCGGTTTCCGTATCAACCGACGAGGTAGCCTCATCGAGCACGAGTATGGCTGGCTGGTAAACCAGGGCGCGAATAAACGAAAGCAGCTGGGCCTGTCCGGCCGAAAGGGTAGCCCCTCTTTCCATCACATTGTAATGATAGCCTCCGGGCAAACGCTCTATAAAATCGTGTGCGCCCACTTTCTTGGCCGCAGCCACCACCTCATCAATGGTAATTGCCGGATTGCTGAGCGTAATGTTGTTAAAAATCGTGTCCGAAAACAGAAATACATCCTGCAACACCGTCGCAATATGGCTGCGCAGGTAACCCAATTCATAGTCTTTGATGTTAACGCCATCAACTTTGATGGTACCTTTCTGGATTTCGTAAAAGCGGTTCAGGATATTGATGGTAGATGATTTGCCGGCTCCGGTAGCCCCAACCAAAGCAACGGTTTGGCCCGGTTTTACTTCGAAAGAAATATTTTTGAGCACATAGCCGTCTTCAGGCACTTCTCCATCTTGGTTATAGCTGAACCAAACCTGCTCAAAGCTGATTTCGCCTTTTAGCGTTGCCGGCGCATAAGTGCCTTTGTTTTCGGTAGCCTCATGGGTATCGAGCACCTTAAAAACACGTTCGGCCCCTACCATGCCCATTTGCAGCGTATTGAATTTATCCGCAAGCTCCCTGATTGGCCTAAACAACATGTTGATGAACATGATGAAAGTAGTAATGGTTCCAGGCTTTACACTTAAGGGCTTATCTAAAATCATTTTAGCACCATACCAGATCAATAGCCCCAGCGAAAGCGCAGAAATAAGTTCCACTACCGGAAAAAAGATAGAGTAATACCAGTTGGAACGGATATTGGCATCGCGGTAGCGCGAATTGATCTTTTTAAATTTCCTATACTCCTGCTCTTCCCTCGCAAAATACTGGATAATGGATATGCCGCTGATGTGCTCCTGCAAATAGGTATTGAGGTTAGATACCTCGGTCCTGATTTCCTGGAAAGCCACTTTGATGGCCTTTTGAAAAATCCGGGTCGCGATGATGAGGAAAGGGATTGGCAAAAGCACTACGAGGGTCAGTTCCCAGTCCATATAGAGCATCCAGCCGATGATCACGACAACCTGCAGCAAATCGCCGACCATGGCAATCAGCCCTTCTGAAAAGATGTCGGCAATGGTTTCCAAATCTGAAACGGTACGCGTAATCAATTGCCCGATAGGCGTTTGATCGAAATATTTGAGCCTCAGCTTACTGATGTGATTGAACACGTTGATGCGCAGATCTCTGATCGCCGATTGGCCCAGCGTATTGGTAGACAACGTTTGGCTGTATTGCACAAGGGTTTGGAGCACCAACAGGGCAATCATCAAGATGGTCATGTTCACCAGGCCGCTGTAGTTGCCCTTTAAAATGAACTGGTCGAGGGTGTAACCAATGAGGTAAGGCCTAACCGGCGTAATAACGGCCAAGAGCAAAGTAAGCGCCACCGACCACCTGAAAACCGCGCGATAAGGCTTTACATACTCAAAAACACGTTTGAGCAAGTTTACATTAATGGCATCTCCAGTTATTTTAGACATTTATTTTAGGGTTGTTAGCTTTTAGTTGTTTCGGTGTTTGGTTATTTAATCTTTGTTTCTTCTTTCGGCAACATAAGGGTAGGTTATTTTAACCAGGTACAGTCCACAGGCAGGCACCGACTGTCCGGCTTTGCTACGGTTCTTGCTGGCTACAATATCGGCTACGCCCTCAGGAGCCATATCTCCCCTGCCTACCAATACCAGTGTACCTACAATAGCCCTCACCATATTCCTTAAAAAACGGTCTGCACTGATGTTGAAGACCAAACCGCCCGCCTCTTCTTCAAACCAGGCTGCCGTAATCTTGCAATTATTGGTAAAGGTCTGGGTTTTCGATTTGCTGAAGCAAGAAAAATCCGTAAAATCCAACAACAATTGCGCCGCCTGATTCATCGCCGCTACATGGAGCGAGCCTTTATACAACCAAGAACGATCGATTTTAAAAGGGTCTTTTTCAAAGTGGAGGTAGTACTTATAGGAACGCGAAGTAGCATCAAAACGTGCGTGGGCATCATTGTCAACTGCAAAAATACGCTTTACCGCAATGCTGTAAGGCAAAAGCGAATTAACGCCGCCAACGGCATTCAGCACCGTTGCTTCGGGCAGGTCGGCCACATCAAAATGGGCAAAAAATTGCGTGGCATGCACGCCGGCATCCGTACGTCCACAGCCCAAGCTCGTTATTTCCTGCCTAAAATAAATGCGTAATGCCTTATCCAAACACTCCTGAACCGTAATTCCGTTCGGTTGCGTTTGCCAACCATGGTAGCTGGTGCCGTCGTAGCTCAATTCGATAAAGTACCTTTTCGTGTTCACCTGCTGCAAAAATACTTTTTTCCTTGCATTAATCCTTTGGGCTACCCGTATTTGGCTTGGCTATTTTCGCAAAATCTTTTTTACGCCAAAGCACACATCTATTTATTGCTTTTAAATGCATTTTTTAGCTAAGTTTGTTAAAATTATCTGGAATTATATGATACAAAGAATACAATCCATTTGGCTGTTGCTGGCCTGCGTAACGATCAGTTGCTTAATTTTTGTCCCTATAGTGAACACTTCTATTGGCAGCGTACAATACCTGTTAACGGCTCAAGGCATTTACGAAAAGGTAGGCGAGCAAAGCAAACAAATAGAGGCCTCGCTGCCCGTTTTGATCAGCACCATCGCCATAGCCTTGTTGGCGCTCTTCAATATTTTCAATTTCCGCAAAAGAGCCTTGCAGAAAAGAATTGCCCTTGTTACCATTGTATTGATTATCGGCCTTTCTTTCTGGTGCAGCCAATATGGCAAAAAGATACCTGGGGGCTTGGAAAACGCCAATTATAACGTCGGACTATTTTTGCCGGTCATTGCCATTTTCTTTATCTTGTTGGCCATCCGCGGCATTAATAATGACGAAAAACTGATCAAGTCTGCCGATCGTTTACGGTAGCTTTGAGCATGATCAAAGGACTTTACGAAACCCATATCGAAGTTGAAAACCTCGAAAGGTCTATCGACTTCTACAAAAACACGCTTGGCTTAACGCCGTGCCATTATGAAGAGGCGCGCCGCATTGCTTTTTTCTGGATTGGAGAAGCCCAGAGCGCAATGCTGGGCCTTTGGGAGAAACCCGTCGGGCAAGTTGCCAAAAGACATTTTGCCTTCAGGTGCGATGCCAACGATATCCTGCAGCATTCGGTTGATTTCCTGAAAAACAACCACTTGAAGCCGTACAATTTCTTAAAAAACGGCAGCGAAGAACCCATGGTTTTTGCTTGGATGCCTGCCGTAGCCATTTATTTTAACGATCCGGATGGCAACTCTTTAGAATTTATTGCGATCTTGGAAGGCGAGCCCAAACCTGAATTAGGCGTTGTTTCCTATGAAGAGTGGTTGGCTCAGCAATAACCTTCAAAACCTATTCCATGAAATCAAGATTGATCCTGCTCTTGGCACTTTCGCTGGCATTTGGACCATCAATGGCACAAGACAGCCTCATTACGGCCATGGCCAAAAAAAACAGCTCTACCTTTGAGCCGAAGCAATCGGGCTTTGATGGCGAGGGCTGGAATAAAATCCTGGCAGGCGCTCAGAAAAGCACGGCTGTACTCATTGGCGAAGACCATTTCACCAATGAAATCCCCTATTTCACTTCGGCATTGGCCTCACAGGTTAAATTCGATAATTTCTTTGGCGAGATAGACCCTTATTCGGCCAAAATTCTGCAACAAAAAATCAAAACGCTTTCTGCTCCAGCATTTAAAAGTTATGTAGCCGATTATGGCAACACCTTTTCTTTTTATGCATTTGAACCTGAGCTGGCCCTATTGCAAAAACTGGTCAAGCAAGGCGTACAGTTGAATGGCACCGACCAGATTTTGCTGGTCGGAGACCGGTTGGTTTGCAGCGAATTGAAAAAAACCACTTCAAACAAAAGAGCCAGAGAAATTTATCGCGCCATCGAGATCAATTCAAAAAATCATTTCGATGCTTTTTTAAAGGACCAAAGCAAGCCATTTTATCTTTATACGCCAGATTTTGATAAAAACATGAATGAGCTGGCCACTTTGCCACTAAGCAAAGCAGAAAAGCAGCTTATTGAAATGCTAAAGCTTACCCAAAAAATCTATAAATCGGGCAGCCACCATTTACGCGTTCAATTGATGAAGAACCAGTTGATGGCCACGTACGACAAGTGGTACAACCAAAAAAATCTTTTCAAGTATGGCGCCAACCATGTAGCTAAAGGTGAAAGCCTGCTCGAAATATTCGATACGGGCAACCTGGTCAACAACATCGCCGACAGCCAATTCGGCAAATCGCTGCACATCATGATCATTGGAAGAACCGGTACCCAGGCATCTCCTTTCAAAGGCTTTCCTGCCGAGGCTATCGACGAAAATAGTGGTACGCTCAAACTGCTTCAACCCTTTTTTCGCGCAACCGAAGGTAATCAATGGCACTGTTTTGATATGCGCCCCCTGCAAGAAGCAATTGAAAATCGCAAACTAATTGTTGCGAATGCCAAACTGGCCCGAATTATCAAAGGATACGATTACCTAGTGGTTATACCCAAGGTTTCTGCCTCGCAGTTTCCGCAATAAACCTTTTCGCCCCATAACCCGATATCCTTTCACCTAGCATACCTCTAATCTTCAATATGTCCTACAAATTTGTTGTCGCCATGCTGCTATGTCTATCGTTCACTGTCAATTTTTCGTTTGCACAGACCCAAACCTACAATTCTGTAAAAATCGATAGCCTAACCGCTGCACAGGCCAAAGCCATACTGAACCAACTTCCAACAGATCAATTTCAGAAGCGAGTTTACCAACAACAGGGAAAGGCACTGCCCTACAGGTTGCTTTTGCCTAAAAATTACGACAAAAACAAGAAATATCCTTTGGTTATCTCTTTTCATAATTCTACACGAATTGGCAACGACAACGAAAAGCAGCTGGAGCCATTGGCGAGGATTTGGCTTAGGAACGAAATCCAGGAAAAATATCCATGCTTTGTTTTGGCCCCACAGTTTAATGCGCGCTCATCAAACTACGCTCCAAATCAAGGTGGCGTTTTAGGGTCTAAACCTTCTGACGATATTGGCCTCGTCTTGAACCTGCTGAACCAGCTTGAGCGGGAGTTTGGCGCGATTGACCAAAGCCGGATCTATTTGATCGGTTATTCGATGGGTGCTTCAACTGCGCAAAACCTGCTGAGTTTGGCTCCTGAAAAATTTAGGGCCCTGGTTTCAATCGCGGCAGTGCCCGATTTTTCTAACCTCAAGGCCATGAGCCGTAAGGACATCTTATTGATCCATGGTCAAAAAGACCACGACAACCCTTATCAGGGAAGTGTTGAACTGTTCAACCAACTCAAAGGCAATCCAAAAGTAACATTCATCACATTTACCGAGCTTGACCATAACAACATCCATATCCCTTTCCTCTTATCGGCGCAAATACCCCAATGGCTGTTTGGGAAACATCGGTAAATGCTAAAAAGACGTTTATGGAACAAATCTTTTGGACGCGCCGCTGGATATTTGGCACGGGCCAACTGGATTTATACAAAAAGGAGGCAACGAATGGAAACTCGTAAAAACCTACTGAACTGGATCAGTTGATGGCACTTACTAACCTACTCAAAGTCAACCCATTTGACACAGAGGCACTTTCAAAAACTATTTACCTGAAAATCTGTGAAATACGGAATATTAACCGTACCTTTGCGGCTTAATTAAAAAATGTTATAATGATAAACCCATTTAGTAAATTGGGGATAAGTGATGACGTTGTTAATGCCGTAAAAGAGCTAGGTTTCGAAAATCCTACGCCTATTCAGGAG
>JBCNPG010000539.1:0-2865 GCA_039593445.1 Pedobacter sp. | reverse complement strand
TTCGTGCACAACTTTGATATTGGGAGTAGCATTTATCCTTTGTTTTTCCCAAAGACGCACATAGCCGCTTAAACGGGCCACGCCATGCGAATCGATACCTCGCAAATCGGAACGGATCAGTACATCGGTTGCCAGACTGGCGTGCTCGTCGGTACAGCCCATCTTTTTAAAAACACTGTAGGTAAAGCTTCGGAGCTGTTCTTCGGTAAAAGTGATAAAGTTCATTCTTGGCTGTAAGATGTGAGTATTGAGATATGAGATATGAGATATGAGATATGAGATATGAGATATGAGAATTGAGACTTGAACGTTAACCTTAACCTATGGAAGCAGCAAAGTAAAATCGCCACCCAACGGCTGGAAATTTTCAATGAGCGAGGAAATAAAATCGTCGCCATAATTGACATACATCGGAGCCAGGTTAAGTACGCGTTCCTGTAAGTTTCCATTAGGAAAAAGCCTGTTCTTAACATTTTCTATTTGTTTTAAGGAAACGTCATGTTTGCGTTTTTCAGCTCTGAACAGTTTTTTCTCTAAATTCGCCAGCAGATGATTGGTTTTTGTTTTGGCCGAATCTGCCGAACTTTCCAAAGTCTTATCAATTTTGAAGGCATGCAACTTGATTTGGTCAAAAACGGCCTGTATGGCCCTGGTTTCATCGGCCAGATTTAGATTAGCCTCGCTGTTTTCATTGATCCACCTTTTTTGCAGGGCCTCGGTGCTTAAAAAGGCATCTTCAAATTTGAAACCCAATTTATTCAGGTTATCTGCACTGCGCTGATCAATCAGCAAGGCCGAATTACGCAGCAACAAAACAGGAAAATCGATTTGGTAATAATTGAAATTGGCTTTGAGTTGCATCCAGTAAGAAACTTCTGCGCCGCCACCAATGTAGGCAATGTTAGGCAGAATCACTTCCTGGTAAAGCGGCCTCATAATCACATTCGGGCTAAATCTTTCAGGATGTTCGTCGATTTCCTTGACCAAGGCATCCCTCGTAAAACTGATGTCGGTATGGTTAACCGTATATAGGCCGTCTTTCTCGATTATTCTTTCGCGCAGGTTGTCTATCAGGTAGAAGAAATTGATTTCACGTCCGTTGACCTGTGTTTTATAACCGTTTTTGGTCAACTCTTCGCTGGTTTGCTCGGTCAGCTTGGCGCTGTGCTGCTCCAGGATATCTTGCTCAATGATGGGCGCAAACTCCTTTTTGAGCCGGGCATCGTCGGCGTTGACAATCACCAAGCCGTATTGCTCAAATAAGCTGTTTACGAGTGTACGGGTGGCGTCGGCCAGGTTATCGTGGTTGAGGTAGGCATGCTCTACTAATTTGGCTAATTTCTTGCCATTTTTGCTAATGCCCAAATAACCTTTGTAAGCCATTACGGCGGCGGCAACGGTTTTGGTACTCAAACGACCGGTAGCCCCGTTGGTCTGCTGTATCCAGCTGATGTTTTTTTCATCGACGCTAACGTGGTTGATTTCCTCAAAATCGTGGTCTTCGGTAGCCATCCAATACACCGGTACAAAATTCTTATCCGGATTGGCCATCTTCATTTCGATAGCCAGGTTAATGGTGGTTACGATTTTGTAGATGAAATACAGGGGACCCGTAAAGAGGTTGAGCTGATGACCCGTAGTAACCGTAAAGGTATTGTCTTGGGCCAAAAGCGCAATGTTTTGGCTAACGGCCTGATGGATTTGGAGGTGTTTGTATTGCTGTGTTAGAACATCGGCCAGTATTTTTCGGTCTCCTTTAAAATTTCTGGCAACTACAGCTTGTTTCAATCCTGGCATATCGGGCCTGAAACTATAGAAAGGGCGCAGGAATTCTTCGTCGTCTACGTAATCCAAAACGAGTTTGGAAAACGAGTGGGTATCTTGGTAGGAGATGTATTTAGCCTTCATCTGATGGTTGAACTTTGACAATATTCGGGCAAGTTGCAAATTAATGCGGTCAAAATGATAGCCGACTCATTTATTTTACAATTTGTCCATACAGGTCGAAATCTTCGGCGCGGTCTATTTTTACCTGAACAAAGCTGCCAACGGCTGCATAGCCTGAATGGGCATCGATCAGTACCTCGTTGTCTACTTCTGGCGAGTCGAATTCGGTACGGCCAATAAAGAAGTCGCCTTCCTTTCTGTCTACCAATACCTTGTAGGTTTGGCCAATCTTGCTTTGGTTGATGTCGAACGAAATGCCCTGCTGCAGTTCCATGATGGCATCTACCCGTTCTTGTTTCACCTCTTCCGGAACATCGTCAACCAGATTATAGGCATGTGTTTTTTCTTCGTGCGAGTAGGTAAAGCAACCCAAACGATCGAAACGGGTTTCTTCTACCCAATTGTACATCTCCTCAAAATCTCTTTCGGTTTCGCCAGGATAGCCACAAATCAAAGTGGTACGCATGGCTATATTTGGAACTTTGGCCCTGATTTCGTCAACGATATCGATGGTTTTTTGCTTGGTAATTCCCCGGCGCATCGATTTTAGCATATTATCCGTAATGTGCTGCAATGGCATATCGAGGTATTTACAGATGTTTTCGCGTTCGTTCATGGCATCCAGGATTTCCATCGGGAAACCAGAAGGGTAGGCGTATTGCAACCTGATCCACTCGATGCCGTTCACGTCGGATAAGCGGCGCAACAACTCGTCGAGGTTGCGTTTGCCGTAAATATCCAATCCGTAATAGGTCAGGTCTTGTGCAATCAAAATCAGTTCCTTGGTGCCATTGGCCGCCAATATTCTGGCTTCGTTTACCAATTCGTTCATGTCTCTCGAAACATGCTTGCCCCTCATCAGGGGGATGGCACAGAATGAACAGGGGCGGTTGCAACCTTCGGCAATCTTAAAATAGG
>JBCNPG010000538.1:0-2782 GCA_039593445.1 Pedobacter sp. | reverse complement strand
GCGCTGGTGCGCTGGCTGACGCAGCATATCGCCGAACCGGACAGCAATGATGGTGGCAGCAAGGCCATGCTTACCCTGGCCAGTGGTGCTAAAATTGACCTGACCCATGCCGTTAATGGGGCATTGGCCAAAGAAGCGGGCATAGAAATTACCAAAACCGCCGACGGACAGTTGCGCTACGAAATAAAAGACCAGCGCCAAACTCAAAACATTGCGCTTTGCAACACCATCGAAACACCAAAGGGTGGCCAATACCAGATCCACCTGCCCGACGGCACCAAAGTATGGCTCAACGCCGCTACCAGCCTAAAATATCCGCTCAACTTTAGGGGGGCCAAAGAACGGAGGGTAGAATTAATTGGGGAAGCCTATTTTGAGGTAGCCAAAGACAAGCTGCATCCTTTCAAAGTGATTTCCAAAAATCAGGAAGTACAAGTGTTGGGCACGCATTTTAACATCAACGCCTATGCAGATGAGGATAATATCAAAACAACGTTGCTCGAGGGGGCCGTACGTGTGGCTATTCCAACCAAAGACCAGCATTCGGCCGATAAAATACTAAAGCCAGGCCAGCAGGCTATTATGACGGCAAGTCGGATTGCGGTAGTTGAAAAAGATGTAGCGGCCGAAGTAGCCTGGAAAAATGGCCGTTTTACTTTTGTTGATGAGCCGATCGAAAGCATTATGCGCAAAGTGGCTCGCTGGTACGATGTAGATATTGTTTACCGGGGCAATATGAAAGAAAAAGCTTTTGCAGGCTCGGTTTCTCGCTACGATAACATTTCTAAATTGCTAAATACCATTGAAGCCACCAATACCGTACACTTTAAAATCGAAGGAAGGAGGGTTATCGTTATGGATTAATTGTACACTCCGTAAAGATGATCAACAAAAAAGCCAGAGGTGCTTCGACCTCCCCCTGGCCATTGGTTGTGTCATTTTTTAAAATGTTGCGAAACAAAATCAATCAACTAAACAAACCAAGACCAAATATATGAAAATTTCTCCCATCAGGAACGGGGGCTCTATTGGCGTTGCAAAAAAAATCGTTCGTATCATGAAACTCACTGCGATTATATTGACCCTATTTCTACTCAGGGTAAGTGCTTCGAGCTACGCACAGGTATCGTTGAACGAAAAGAATGCCCCTCTGATTGCTATACTTGCCAAAATCAAGAAACAAACTGGTACAGAATTCCTGTACAATGTATATAGTCTTAAAAATGCAAAACCGGTCAGCATTAAATGCAGCAATGCTTCTTTGAAGGATGTATTGAACACCTGTTTTGCCGATCAGCCTTTTTCTTACAAGATACAAGACAATACGGTGATTATTGTAACGCCGCCCAATGCGCCCAAAGCAGCGCAAGAAACGCCAAAACCTTCATTGCTGATCAAAATAACCGGTAAGGTAAAAGACACGGCCGGAGTGGCTATGCCCAACGTCTCGATCTTGAACAAAACAACGGGCAAAGTGGTAGGCACCGATGATAAAGGTGTTTTTGCTATCGATGCCAATGCAGGCGACGTGCTGGTGTTTTCTTTTATCGGCTATGTAAAGCAGGAAATTACGGTAGGCGAGGCCACCCAATTGGATATCGTACTCCGCGAAGAAAAAAATACCCTCGCGCAGGTGGTGGTTACCGCACTCGGTATTTCCAAAGACCAGCGCAAACTGGGCTATTCGATGTCGACGGTGAATGGTAACCTTTTAAACGAGGCCAAAGAGCCCAATGTGGCCAACAGCTTGAGTGGCAGGGTAGCAGGCCTTAATGTAAGTGGCGTAAGCAGCGGTCCAGGCTCTTCGGCGCGCCTGCTTATCCGTGGTGTTTCCAATTTTTCATCTACCACAGGTCCTTTGTTCGTCATCGATGGGGTGCCGATGGACAATACCCAAAAAGGATCGCCTGGCGTATATGGCGGCCAGGATTTGGGCGATGGCATCTCGAGCATTAACCCCGACGATATTGAAAGTGTAGTGGTATTGAACGGTTCTGCCGCATCGGCACTTTATGGTACCCGTGCAGCCAATGGTGTTATCCAGATTACTACCAAAAGCGGCAAAGGTCAGAAGGGCTTTGGCGTAGAGTACAGCGGTAATTTCAGCATCAACAGCATTATAGACAATACCGATTACCAAAAAGTTTACGGACAAGGGCTCAATGGCAACCGTCCGGCTACATCCAGCGATCTGGTGGCGGCAAGTTTGAATAGCTGGGGCGCCCGCATGGATGGCACGCTTGCAATTGGCCAAGATGGACAAATGCATCCCTACTCGCCTGTAGCCAATCAATTAAACAAATTTTATAGAAATGCGCCTGTATTTTCGAATACTTTGGCTTTGTTGGGCGCACGCGAAAAAGGAAGTTTCAGGCTGTCGCTATCGCAAACTAACAACCAATCGGTTATTCCCAACAGCGGACTTAAGCGTTATTCGGGCAACCTCAATCTCAATCAGGAAATCATCAGCAAGTTGAAGCTAACGGCGATGTTCAATTACCTGCACGAAGAAGTGAAGTTGAGGCCTAACCTTGGCGACATGAGTCGTAACCCCAATTTTACGATGATGCTTTTGCCGGCCAACGTAAGTCCGGATTATTTAAAGCTGATTTACGACCCGGTAACCGGTAATGAAAATCACTTGGGCAATGGCGGCTACATTCCAAACCCTTGGTTCGTGGTAGAAAAGGTGATAACCGATACGAAAAGAGACCGCTTGATTTCCTCAACCTCCCTGCGCTACGATTTTACGAACGAACTTTATTTGCAAGGCAGGTTAGGC
>JBCNPG010000537.1:0-2870 GCA_039593445.1 Pedobacter sp. | reverse complement strand
AGAGGAAGCCTATTTTCAGCGCGGGGTTTTACGGGGCTACCAAAAGGATTTTGCAGGTGCCACAGCCGATTTTTCGAAAGCCATTGCTCTAAATCCCGAAAATGCCAACAGCTATGTAAACCGGGGACTGGCCAGGCTCAACAACAAGCAAAAAGAAGAGGCTTGTGCCGATTTTAAAAAAGCCGTTGCTCTAGGCCATGCCAATGCCAAGCAAATGCTGGTTGCTTATTGCAAATAGTTTATGGAAATGTTTTAGGTTTTTCATCGTTTAATTAAAAGGAGGATTCATGTTACCGAGCGATTATAAAAGAAAATATAGGTTCAAAACCGATCATTCGAAAGAGAAAAAAGTAATGAACATTACCATCATCGTGCTGATTTTAATGGTGGTGGCTTGGTATGTTTACAATTACTTCTTCAGTTAAAAGCCGCGCAGCTTAGTCCAAAAAGTTACGACTGTTTTTCGAGGCTTCGGTTGGCATCAACAACAACAAGGTTTATTTTCATACAAGCCGATGGCAAACGCTATCCCTTTATTATACGATGGCCTCAAATTGACATAAAAAAAGCACCATCCTTTTCGAATGGTGCTTTTTTATTTTCAAAAACGTTAATTAAACGCCTTTTTTGCTTGTCATGTTGGCCTTTTTGGCTGGTGCAGATGTTTTGGTAGTTGGCGCCTTGGCATTGCTTGGCTTGGCCTTAGGTGCCGCTTTGGCTTTTTTCTCCACTTTTTCTTCCACCTTTGGTGCATCTGCGTCCGCACCGGCTGGGGTTTCGGTAAACAAAGGCAAATCTTTGAGCAATTGGTACCAGGTTAGGATTTTCTTCATGTCTGAAGCGTAAACCTTTTCTTGGTCGTGGCCCGGAGCTACCTCTAAAAAGAAGTTGCGCAAAGCCTTGCCGTCTGCCTTGCTATCAGGCACCGCATTTTTACTGGCTGCAATATTAGCCAATACATCAACCAGTTTTAGTTCTTCGTCTTCGCCATAAATGGTGATGTCTTCCAACGAAGCCAATTTGGTAGTCGAAATATTCGCTACGATTTTCAGCTTTTGTTCGTCTAGGCTTTCTAAAACGTAGCCCACTTTATTTTGTCCAACCAGTTTGAACAAGCCTGGTCTGCCAGATACGGCTACAATTCCTCTTAAATTCATATGTTTTATATTGCGTACAGCGTATTTTGTATTGCGTTTTCTCTATACGCAATACGCGCTACGAGGTACTAGTCTTCTATAACTTCAATTGATAAAATTCTATCCCCTTGTCTAATATCGTCAACAAGATCTACATTTTCAATCACCTTGCCAAAACAAGTGTGGTTGCGGTCTAAATGCGCAGTATTATCTCTGCTGTGGCAAACAAAAAATTGCGATCCGCCAGTATTTCTTCCGGCATGTGCCATAGACAATACGCCACGGTCGTGGTATTGGTTATCTCCGCTCAGCTCGCAATCGATTTTGTAGCCCGGACCGCCCGTACCTGGTATGCCGGTTGCGCCTTCCTTCGAATTAGGGCAGCCGCCTTGGATAACGAAATTCGGGATTACACGGTGAAAGGTAACGCCATCATAAAAGCCTTCGCTGGCCAATTTCTTAAAGTTGGCAACAGTATTCGGAGCATCTTTTTCATAGAACTCCACGGTCATATCACCTTTTTCAGTCTTTATTATTGCTTTGCTCATTTTATAATTTATTGTGAAGAGACAAATTTAACAAATTGAAACGATTAGCCTAATACCTGAGCCACAAATCGTATCAAAGAAATTCCAAATTGATATGAAACCTGCCGTTTTAACGTTTTTATGAACGTAATAATTTCAGATTAGCCTCCAAAAAATATACATTCGCATAGCAAGTACCCTTTATGGCTATAAATAAATTCCGTCTCATCGTTTGCCTTTTGCTGTTTTCGGTAGCAAGCCGGGCTTCTTCTATCCTCATTTATATGGATGAAAGCCAAAAAAACCACCTCAAGGCTTATGGCATTGCCTATTGGAGCATTAAGCAACAAGCAGAGGTCGATTGGCTGCTCAACTACCGCGGAGGCAGCTTTTTGGTTAAATATGCCAAGCCCATTGAAGACGAATGCAAGATACGCGGGGTTTCTTACGAGGTGATTGCCGATGGAAAGGCTACCGCTATTTTGAACGAGATCAACAATCCAGATGTGAACATGGAAATGGTGAAGCTGGAAAAGGCGCCAAAAATTGCCGTTTATTCGCCAAAGAGCAAACTCCCATGGGATGATGCCGTGACCTTGGTACTCACCTATGCAGAAATCCCCTACGATGTAATCTACGACGACGAAATCCTGAAAGACAAACTGAGCAACTACGATTGGCTGCACCTGCACCATGAGGATTTTACCGGACAATACGGCCGTTTTTGGAATGCCTTCAGAAACGCCACCTGGTATCAGGAGGATGTGAAATACCAAGAGGCCGCCGCCAAAAGAAACGGCTTTAAAAAAGTATCAGAAATGAAACTGGCCGTGGCCAAACGCATCAAGGAATTTTGTGCAGGCGGAGGCTTTTTGTTTGCCATGTGCTCGGGCACCGATAGTTTCGATATTGCCCTGGCTGCCGAAGGCGTTGATATTGCCGAAAGCATGTTTGATGGCGATGGCACGGATGCCAATGCCCAATCCAAATTGAATTACAACAACTGTGTAGCCTTTAAGGATTTTAAAATAGACCTGAACCCCGAACGCTACGAGTTTTCGGATATAGACGTAACCCAAACCCGTAATTTCATCGAAAGCAACGACTAACCCCAAAGCCCTTTGATAAATACATAATTTAAGGCAATATTGATGATATTGGCAATAATCGTTGCTTTGGTTACTCCAATCGTATAAGATAACCCTTC
>JBCNPG010000536.1:0-2870 GCA_039593445.1 Pedobacter sp. | reverse complement strand
GAGTTGATTCGCGAAGGAACTTTAAATACGTTGGTTTCGATTTCTTCTACCTTTTTGCCTACCAAAATACCGCAAACCTGCATTTTTTTGCCAAAAGCAACGATATCAGGTCTCGCTCTTTCGCTAAAATGTTCGTGGCACCAGAATTTGCCCGTCAGGCCAACACCGGTTTGTACTTCGTCATAGATCAAGAAAGCCTCGTTTTCGTCGGCCAATTGACGCAGTTGCGCCAGAAATTCTTCGCGCAGGTGGTTGTCGCCACCCTCCGATTGGATCGGTTCGATAATGATGGCACAAATATCATCTTTGTGATCGGCAAAAGCCTGTTTAACCTGTGCTATCGATATTTCTTCGGTCGAAATAGCCGTTTGAAGATTTTCGCCGGTTAATGGAAACTTTACTTGGGGCACCGGCACCCTTGGCCAATCGAATTTGGCAAACCATTTGGTTTTATCCGGCAGGGTATTGGTGAGGCTCAAGGTATAGCCCGAGCGACCATGGAAGGCCTTTTCGAAATGCAGTACCTTAAATCCCTTCTCCGTGGTGTAGCCTTTGGCAAAGTTTTTCTGCACTTTCCAATCCATGGCCACTTTAATGGCATTTTCAACGGCTAAGGCTCCACCTGCAATAAAAAAGGCATGTGGCAGGTACGAAGGAATACCAACTTTGGCAAAAGTGGCTACAAATTCGGCATATTGCTGGGTGTAAACATCAGAGTTAGAGGGGTTGGCCAAAGCCGCCAATAATAGGTTATGCTTGAAGGCCTCGTCGTTAACCATTTTGGGATGATTATAGCCCAAGGGAACCGATGCAAAGCAGGTAAAGAAATCGAGCAGCTGACGCTTATACTTAGAATCGTAAATATAAGCACCGTTGCTTTTCTCCATGTCATAGGTCAGGTCGAAACCATCGGCTAGGATATGTTGCTGCAAAGTCTGGGTTACTTGGTCTGGCGCTACACTAAGTTGATACATAAAATTTATATTTTGGTGTTGTCCAAAAGTAACGAAATGTGCCAAATTATCAAATCTGGGCACTTTTTTGAGAAAAAGGGCAAAAACTAGGTTTAAACTGTTTAAAGTATGATTCTAGACAAAAAGCCAAATCGGACTAAACATATGTGGAAAACTTTTTAAGTATATTTGCGCTGATCAAGCTTTGCAGATCGGCAAAAGCCATGAAGGAATTGAGAGGGCTGAGGTTAAAGATGGACCATGTACCATCGACCCAAAGCTATGCTTTCTTTTCGCTTTTAAATTGAACCATGAAGGGATTAAGAGGGACGTGGTTGAAGATTGGCTATGGACTATCAACCATCGGCCTGAAGCTAGGAAATGGCTTTGTAAAAGGCGTCTTTGTAAACATCGCCCAAGGCAATGACCTGGTCGGCAATGTAGATGCGGTTGCGCTCAATGCTGTTGATTTTGTTCAGCGCCACGATAAACGATTTGTGAACCCGTAAAAATTGAGGGCTAGGCAACTGTTCTTCTGTTTTTTTCATGGTCTGCAAACTGGTAATCTTCTCGGTGTGGGTACTAATAACGACATAGTTTTGCATCCCTTCAACATACACAATGTCTGCCGTATTTACCCGTACCAATTTATAGTCGGTTTTAACAAAAATATGGTCTGTTTCCTTTTCGCCATTGGGTAGGGCCGATGTTGTCCGTTTGTGGTCTTCTGTCAGTGCTTTGAATACAAATTGGGCCTTTTTGGCGGCTTTATAAAAACGTTCAAAAGAAACGGGTTTCAGCAAATAGTCTATTACATTGTGCTCAAAACCTTCCAGCGCATATTCGCTATAGGCCGTTGTTAAGATCACCTGGCATTTGGTACCGACGATCTTCATCAGCTGGAGGCCGCTCAGTTCGGGCATCTGGATGTCGAGAAAAATCAGGTCTATGCCACCCTCCATTACCTTGTTGAGCGCTTCCAATGCATCGGTGGTGCTATGTACCAGCTCCAAAAACGGCACTTTTGCCAAATGATGCTTTAATACATCAATGGCTAGGGGTTTGTCATCAATAATTAGGCAACGGATCATAACGCTATTGTAAGGTCAACGGTAAAGGTACTATTTTGTTGGTCAATGTGCAGCTGGTGCTTTTGTGGATAGATCAAGGCCAGGCGCCTTTTGACGTTGGCCAAGCCAATGCCTCCGGTTTTGTCTTTGCGCGAATTATTGACCTTGTTTTTGACAAGCATGCTGAATTGCTGGTCGGCAATGGCCAATTCGATTTGAATAGGCTCCTGGGCATCCTTAAAAACACCATGCTTAAAGGCATTTTCGATAAAGTTGATTAAAATAAGCGGCGCAATTTTCTGGTCTTTTACTTCGCCCTCGACACTGAAACGGATAAAGGCCTTTCCTTTTTGGCCCATGCGCTGCAGCTCGATTACGTTTTCCAGATAGGCAATTTCCCTGGCCAAAGGCACAAATGTATCGTCGCTTTCGCGCAGCATGTAACGCAAAAGTTCCGATAGCTTGAGCAGGGCTTCGGGCGCCTCTTCGCTCTGTTGCTGGGCCAAGGCATAAATATCGTTGATGGTGTTGAATAGGTAATGGGGGTTTACCTGCGATTTGAGGAAAGCTAATTCGGTTTTGAACTGTTCTTTTTCGGCAATCTCCTTTTCCATACGCATGGTGCGCCAGTCCATCAAATAGCTGAGCAGAAGCCCCAGAAAGATGTTAAGGAAATTTGAACTCAATACCACCATGGCCGCAAAAGAAAAAGTAAGGTCTAGTTCGTAGCTTTTCCAGCCGATCAGGGGATATAAATGCTGTTCAAGGTAATAGTACAACGGCGCAAAAACGAGTATGACACCAAGCAGGGAAACGATGTATGTGAAGACGTTGCCTTTTTTGAGAA
>JBCNPG010000535.1:0-2871 GCA_039593445.1 Pedobacter sp. | reverse complement strand
CAACCTTTGTATGTAATTGACGGCAAAACGGTCGAAAATTTTGAAATGGCTACGCTCTCTCCCGAAAGCATAGACAGTGTACAAATCCTCAAAAGTTTAACTGCCACCGCCTTGTACGGTAAAGCCGCCGAAAATGGCGTGATTGTGATCACGACCAAAAAATACGCTTCAGAGAAAAACAAAAAAACAGCCAACTAATCCTAAAACATATGAAAAAACTATTTTTTTCATCGCTATTTGCGATGTTACTGCTCATTTTATGCCTAAACGAAACGAAAGCTCAAGATGAAAAAGTATACAGCTTTGTCAGCATGAAGCATCCGCCAACCTATCCTGGAGGCATGGCCGCGCTTTACAAATTCTTAGGCCAAAACATCAAATATCCTAAAGAGGCCATTGACAAAAATATACAAGGCAATGTATTTGTATCTTTTATTGTTGGCAAAGACGGCTCTGTTTCAGATATCAAGGTTGACCGCAAGGTTGGTGGTGGCACCGACGAAGAGGCCGTAAGGGTATTAAAAATGATGAAAAGATGGAATCCAGGAACAGAAAACGGAAAGGCGGTAAAAGTAGCCTATAAAATGCCGGTTAAGTTTACATTGGATAAGGGTCCGGGGGTCAAACCGGCTGCAGCGAAGAACAAAGACAAGGTGGCCAGCAACGAACCCAAAATGAAAAACCTGCCAAGCTATCCAGACGGCATACAGGCGCTTTACAAATTCTTGGGCCAAAACATCAAATACCCTAAAGAAGCGGCAGCCAAAAATATAGAGGGCACCGTATTCCTTTCCTTTACTGTAGATACGGATGGCAGCATCGAAGATATCAGGGTGATGAAAGGCATTGGCGGCGGTGCCGACGAAGAAGCCGTAAGGGTGGCCAAATTAATGAAAAAATGGAACCCAGCCGAAAAAAACGGGGTACCTGTAAAATCTTCCTTTAGCTTGCCGATTAAATTTACCTTGGCTGCCAAATAATCTAGGCAGACCAAGTCAAGATACCTTAATACCAAGCCCAAAATAAACCAAACAAAAAACCCCGGCCTAATGGTTGGGGTTTCTCGTTTCATGTTGTTCTCCTTTGTCTCGGATAACTAAATCTAATTATTTTTTTGGAAAAAAGCAAATCGGCTTCCAGTCCTCCATGAACAGCAAACTGGGAATTGCCTAATGGCTGCCGAATTATCCTTCTTCCTCGCTGATGAACTTAGCGGTATAATAGTCTCTGTTCATGCGTGCAATGTTCTCCAAAGAAATTCCTTTAGGGCATTCGGCTTCGCAGGCACCGGTATTGGTACAGTTGCCAAAACCTTCGGCATCCATTTGCGCTACCATGCCTTGTACACGTTTGTAACGCTCTGGCTGACCTTGCGGCAATAAAGCCAACTGCGAAATCTTCGCTGATACAAACAGCATAGCCGATGCATTTTTGCAGGTAGCTACACAGGCACCACAGCCGATACAAGCTGCCGCTTCGAAGGCCGCATCTGCCTGTGCCTTTGGAATAGGCAGGTTATTGGCGTCTTGTGCATTGCCCGTATTTACCGAAATAAAGCCACCAGCAGCAATCACGCGGTCAAAGGCCGACCTATCTACCGTTAGATCCTTAATTACCGGAAATGCTTTCGCCCTCCATGGCTCAACCACAATGGTATCGCCATCTTTAAAAGAACGCATGTGCAATTGGCAAGTGGTGATGCCTTCTTTTGGTCCGTGCGGCCTGCCATTGATAAACATCGAACACATGCCACAAATACCTTCGCGGCAGTCGTGATCAAATACGATAGGTTCTTCGCCTTTATTGATCAGGTTCTCGTTCAAAACGTCGAACATCTCTAAAAACGACATGTCTGGAGAGATATCGGCCACTTTATAATCGACCAATTGTCCTTTAGTTTTGTTGTTTTTCTGACGCCAAACCTTTAGCGTTAAGTTCATATTTCCTGTACTCATTTTATTAGTATTGAGTATTGGGTACTGCGTATTGAGTTTCCTCTTAACGCTCATACACGTTACTGTTTATGATTCTTTTCCTAGCCTCGAACAAACGCACATCGCTATACGCTTATCTCAATACGCTACTATTTATAACTTCTTTGTGCTATTTTAATATTTTCGAATTTCAGTTCTTCTTTGTGCAATTCGAAAGTTCCGTCGCCTTTATTTTCCCAAGCGGCTACGTATGCATAGTTCTCATCGTCGCGCAACGCCTCTCCGTCTTCGGTTTGGTACTCCTCTCTAAAGTGGCCACCACAGCTTTCGTTACGGTTTAGGGCATCCATGCACATCAACTCGCCTAATTCGATAAAGTCGGCCACGCGACCAGCTTTTTCCAACTCTGGGTTATATTCGTTCACCTCTCCTGGTACGCGTACATCGCTCCAGAAGTCTTTTTTCAGCTGTTGGATCTCGGCAATAGCTTCTTTTAAGCCGGCTTCGTTACGGGCCATGCCGCATTTATCCCACATGATCAGACCCAATTTCTTGTGGAAGTGATCCACAGATTTGGTTCCTTTAATGTTGATGAGTTTATTCAAGGTATCTTTTACCTTTTGCTCGGCTTCTACAAACGCCGGGTGGTCTGTCGGAATTGCTTTTACAGAAATCTCTTTCGACAGGTAAGCACCAATGGTGTAAGGAAGAACGAAGTAGCCATCTGCCAAGCCTTGCATCAATGCCGAAGCACCCAAACGGTTGGCACCGTGGTCTGAGAAATTGGCTTCGCCAGTACAATACAAACCAGGAACGGTAGTCATCAGGTTATAATCCACCCAAAGACCGCCCATGGTATAGTGAACCGCTGGATAGATACGCATTGGCGTTTCATAAGGATCTTCGCCGGTAATCTGCTTGTACATATCGAACAGGT
>JBCNPG010000534.1:0-2876 GCA_039593445.1 Pedobacter sp. | reverse complement strand
CACTCGACCCTTAAAAATTCAAGGTTGCAAAGTTAATAATTAAAAATTAGGGTTCAAAGCAAATTGAATTTAATTTTTTATTCGAGTGATAATAAGACCAAAGAAAGTTTCAAGGCCTTTTAGCCACGCCTAATTTCGGAGCAAAAAATGGCGGCGCTTACCGCCACATTTAACGACTCTGCGCCACCCATGCGTGGAATGGTAACCGGTGTGGTTATTTGATCCAACAATGCCGAGCCAATGCCATGTCCTTCGTTGCCCAGCAAAATCAGCCCTTCGTTGCCCCAGTTGGTTTGGTAAATGTTTTGCCCATCAAGCAGGGCACCGAAAACTGGCAGTTTGGCGCTTGCCAAGAACGAGTCGAGCGATGTGTACACAATATTTACCCGACATAGCGAGCCCATGGTCGACTGTACGGTTTTGGGGTTGTAGGCCTCTACGGTATTTTCTGAACAGATCACGTTTTTAATGCCGAACCAATCGGCCGTACGGATGATGGTGCCGAAGTTGCCAGGATCTTGAACGTCGTCTAAAACCAGTGAAAACTGGCCTTTTAGCGAAGTTGTATCAACTTCCTGTTTGGCCGGAATATAAACCAGCGCCAAAACGCCCTGCGGATTTTGCAGGGTACTAATCTTCTCCAGTTCAGCGTTGTTTACCTCAAATAACTTTATATTTGCGAGATTTTTGGGCAACTGCGAGAAGTAGGCAGGCGTATAATAAATGCTGTGGATTTGGTAGCTTGAGTTTATGAATTCTGTGATAGATTTTATACCTTCAATCATAAAAATTCCGCTTTCTTTGCGGTACTTCTTCTGATGTAGCGATTTTATAAAACTGATTTGAGATTTTGAAAGCATACAAATACAACTCTAGGCAACAGGTACAAATTACTGCAATATT
This sequence comes from Pedobacter sp., assembly GCA_039593445.1. Classification (GTDB taxonomy): domain Bacteria; phylum Bacteroidota; class Bacteroidia; order Sphingobacteriales; family Sphingobacteriaceae; genus Pedobacter. The sequence goes on along the minus strand of JBCNPG010000534.1, from coordinate 1,973 downwards.
ACTATTTATTTTGGTGTTTGTGGCAGGATGCTCATCAACAAAATACATCGAGGACTATCAATCTATCGTTAAAAAAGTTGAAATAGATAGTATAGACAAGGCTTTTGAAGAGCAGGCTTATAACTATGTGCAGAAAGACATCAGGCCGGCAGGTGGCTTGGGCATCAACGTAGCCATCTACAACATGTTCAACACCAAAAACGGCAAATACAAAACCAGCAATATCAAGCCTTTGGGTTCGCCACCGCCTATCTTAGACAGCACGTTGGTCGAGATTTCGCGTACACAGATCGAAAAATACCTGAAGAGCAAGGGCTTTTTCAAGGCAAAGGTCAAATCGCAGATCGATATCAAAAACAAAAAGGCCCACCTTAAATTTATTGCCGAACCCGGTCCGGCTTTTATGGTCAACAAGCTCAGTTATCAAATTCCAGATACCGCCATAAAAAAACTGTATTTCTCGCACAAGGTGTTGTTTACCCACCTGCACGACGGCATGCAGTACGATGAAGATTCTCTGGTGTACGAGCGTGAGCAGATTTACCAGGTGATGCGCCAAAATGGCTACTTTGATTTTGTGAGGCCCTATGTGCGCTACGAACCCGATTCGAACCTCAACTCGAGCAAGGTAAACGTCAAGCTGATTATCGATAATCCAATAGACAGTCTTTACACCAAACATAAGGTTTACACTATCGGCGAAACCAATATTATTATTGCACCCAATTCTGAGGGCTTTACCGATTTGGATAAGCTGGGCGATTCGCTCAAAGTGAAAAGGACAATCCGTGGCATTAAATTTACCGATTTATCTAAGCGGTTCAGGCGTAATCCCATTGTTCGTTACGATTTTTTAAGGGAGGGCGAAATTTTCGATATCAGCAAGGAACAGCTCACCTACGATAGGCTTTATCAGCTTAATGTGTTCAAAAACGTAAAAATAGACTATACCAAGGCCAAAGACAGCAGCAACAAGGTTGAACCCGTGTTGTTGCTAACACCGCAAAAAAGGCGGAGCAACAGGATAGAAGGCGAGATCCCTTTTAATGGGGGTACGGTTGGCTTTAACTTGAGCAATACCTATACCGACAATAACTTTCTGAAAGGTGCAGAGCGTTTTCAGTTCCAGATTAAGGGTGGCTTGCAATCGAGGACAAACGGAGGAAAATCGATCTTTTCGGATATTTACCAGCGCGACTTTTCGGTGAGCGCCAGTTTGAGCATACCCCGATTAATGGTGCCTTTCGGTATTCCGATGATGGGCAAAAACGGGATGCCCTATACCACCATTTCTACCAGTTACCTGTATGCTTTGCAAAAAGACATCGCGGTAAGGCGGATTTTTATCAACTCCATTTCTTACGACTGGGTAGAAACCAAATCGAAGCTCCACTCGCTAACGCCACTAAATTTTGAATACCGTTTCGGCAACGTGCTCATCGATACCAATAGTTCTAACCCCAATGCTGAAATAAACAAAAAACTATTGGTTAATAACTTTTATAATATTTATTTGCTGGGCAGAAAGGATTTCACGCTTGGCGTAAAATATACCTATTCGCTTAATGCGGATAAGCTACTGAGCAATAGGTCTTTCGTTTATTTTAGGGGTGGCATAGATATGGCAGGCAACCTCCTGCAATTGGCTACCAGAGCCTTGGGCAATAAACACGATCCTTCCAAAGGCGACTACGGCAAGGTGTTGGGTTTGCCGTTTAATCAGTATGTACGTCCGGAAATTGATGTGCGCTGGTACAAGAATATTGGGGTCGACAAACAGTTTGTAGCCAGGATCAATGCCGGTGTTGGCTATGCCTATGGCAACTCTAACAGCATTCCTTTCGAAAAAATGTTTTACGCCGGAGGTTCGAGCGGCATTAGAGCTTGGCAAGCCCGAACCTTGGGTCCAGGTAATTACAACAGGTCAATTTTGCAAACACCAGAGTTGAGGAGTGCGCTTTTTGGCTTAGACC
>JBCNPG010000533.1:0-2888 GCA_039593445.1 Pedobacter sp. | reverse complement strand
CGAGCGGTAGTTGAGCTACTTTTGACATTGTCACGACCTCCGAATGAGGCAGTTTTAAACTAATTACGTAATTTTGCACTCTTATTTACGACAATGAGCAAGCACGGAAGAATTTTAGTAGCCATGAGTGGCGGGGTTGACAGTTCGGTAGCATCAGTGATGTTGCACGAGCAGGGTTATGAGGTAATTGGCCTGACCATGAAGACCTGGGATTATGCAACATCGGGCGGTACCAGCAAGGAAACCGGTTGTTGCAGCCTGGATAGCATTAACGATGCCCGTACCTTGGCTGTAAACTATGGTTTTCCGCATTATATTTTGGATATCCGCGACGAATTCGGCGATTTTGTAATCGACAACTTTGTAGACGAGTATTTAGCCGGCCGCACGCCAAACCCTTGCGTATTGTGCAATACCCACATCAAGTGGGAAGCACTTTTAAAACGCGCCAACAAATTGGATTGTGAGTTTATCGCCACCGGCCACTATGCCAATATCCGTCAGCAAGACAATGGCAGATATGTAATTTCTAAAGGAAAAGACGAAAATAAAGATCAATCCTATGTGCTTTGGGGCGTTTCGCAAGAAAACCTGGCGCGCACCAAATTCCCGCTGGGCAGTTTCTCTAAAGCCGAAATCCGCCAAATGGCGATGGACATGGGCCAAGAAGAACTGGCCAAGAAAAGCGAAAGCTACGAGATTTGTTTTGTGCCCGACAACGACTATCGCGCCTTCTTAAAACACAAAGTGGAAGATTTGGAAGAACGCGTAGCCGGAGGCAATTTCATCAATAGCCAAGGCATGGTCATTGGTCAGCACAAAGGCTATCCCTTCTATACCATTGGTCAGCGTAAGGGTTTAGGTGTCGCCTTTGGCGAGCCGATGTTCGTTACCCAAATTTTGCCAGAGAGCAATACCGTGGTTTTGGGCCGTGCCGAAGAGCTGGAACGCAGAGAAGCTTTGGTAAGGAACGTAAACCTGATCAAATACGAAAGCATTGAGGAACCATTGGCCAATGTGGTAACCAAAATCCGTTATAAAGATGCGGGCATGCTGAGCACCATTGTTCAGGAAAAAGACAAGATGCGCGTAGTATTCGACCATAGCGTATCGGCCATTGCCCCTGGCCAATCGGCTGTTTTTTACGAAGGAAACGATTTATTGGGTGGCGGATTTTTGATCTAGCCTACCCCTTCGAAATACGAAAAGCCACAAATCTTTCAATTTGTGGCTTTTTTAGTTTAACTAATTTCTTAATTTTCCGAATAAAAATAAACTTTAATGGGTAAGCGTGTGCCTGAGCAGGAAATTCTGGAAAAAGAGCTAGGAATTGATAGTCAAATGTACTGGGTAGATTTGGATAGCAACAACCATATCATCAACCTCAGCATATTTGATCCGGAGTACTATGAGGCCAGCCCCATTGAAGCCGATATTTTTGAAACCATCTGCAAATTTCCATTCCTCCAATCCATAGAAATAGATTTAAATGATATTTCAAAAAGCAGGAATATCAATCAGCTTTTTGGGTTAAAACAGCTTAGGCATCTCATTATTGAAGGCCATAACCAAATTGAAGATATTTCCAAACTAGGTACGCTAACCGATTTGGTTGAGCTGAGGATAGTGCATTCCAAATTAAGCGATATCAGTGCATTAGCCGAATTAACTAATTTGAAAATTGCTGAGCTAAGAGATGCAAAAATCAAAGATATTTCCTTCTTAAAAGGGCTCAAGAATTTGGAGAGCCTCATTTTAGACAACAATTGTATCAGTGACATCTCGTCGCTTGAGGACCTTAAAAACATAAAAACACTTTGTCTTTCTTATAATCCTATTAGCAATCATGGAGTTTTGGAAAGGTTAGAAAATATCAGCTCGCTGTATGTAGGCAAAACCAACTTGAATAGCCTGACTTTTCTAAAACACATGCCAAAACTAGAAAATATTGATGTGGGCTTTAATGCCATTAAGGATTCTGCTCCACTATCGCATTGTTTAGCGCTTAGCTCACTAAACATCAACGACAACCTGATCAGCGACTGTAGCTTTTTAGCCCAGCTATGCAAGCTAAAGAGCGCTAATATTTCAAACAATCCGATCAGTTATTATCCAGATGTTGTTAATCAAGAAAACCTATATTCCTTTGCTGCTTCCAATATCCCCGCTTTTAAAACAGGGATTTTCAAGAACCTAAACAAACTTGCTTATCTGACACTCGAAAATTGTGGGCTAACCGACATCCATTTTTTGGAAAATGTTCGTGCAGTAAGCACCTTAAACTTAGCAAACAATCAAATAGAGGATGTCCTTCCTATTCAGGCGCTACGTTTTGCAAAACATATAGACCTGAGCGGAAACCTTATTGACCGTGTCATTTCTTTAGCCAATTTCCTCGATCTGGAGTATTTGGACTTAAGGGGCAACCCGTTCGGAAATCTGTTGTTGACCAAAAACAAAGGCAGCGACAAGGAGCAACAATCGACATTTGATAATTACAACAATGTTATTGGCGATTATTATTATCAAAATGGCCATTTTGATGAAGCACTTGCACTTTATTACGGCAAGAATAGTTTTTTCGATATCCCTAACACCAATCAAATCCATTTAAAAAACTGGTTTTCAATTTATTATCAAAGATTCATGGCCTGCGACATCAGCGAGGATTATTTTTTAAAGTTTTATTTTGTGATGTGCCTGAACATGGTGAACAAAAAAAAGCTTAGAGATACGCCTGAACTGATCAACGATATCGACCAGCTCTTGAAAAAGATTAAGGGATCGCAGATTTACGACAAGGAAGTACTATATGAAAGTCTGCAACAAAGAAAACAATATCCCTATAGCGGTATCAGCGAATATGCAAAATATAAGGAACACAATCC